>DATLVM010000276.1:0-19723 GCA_035577445.1 Pyrinomonadaceae bacterium | reverse complement strand
TGATGGTTCGCGCAAGGCGCTTGTTTGGTCCGCGGTGGAACCGAAGCGGCGGTGTATCGACGACTGTTCTTCCCATTCTCGCCGCAAGCTGCTTGCGCGTTGACCTCGTGGTGGATTCTGATGCCTGTACCGCACGCGGCATTATCTCTGGCCGTTGTCGCACGTCATCGAAATTCGGAAGATTCGCCTCCGGCGCGCCCGATTGTGGCGGAATAGGAGCGACCCTGCGGACATTGCCTTTCGGCGCGGATTGTCGCTGGGAATTCCCTTGCTGGGCTATTGGTCGCGTTCGTGCTATGAGATTACGCGGCGCTTTTGCTGACGAAATCCTTAAGGGCGCGAAGGCTATTGCTGAGAAGAGCAGCGACACACAAGTCAACAAACTTACATGGCGAGTCAATCGCAGACGGTGAGTACGTCTCATTAGGGATTCTCCTTGTGGCTCGGTTCCATCTGGATATGAAATCCAGCTTAATCACTCCTATCTTTGGCCGAAGCCAATAACCGATTGATTCTTGACGTTAACTGATTAATGTCCTCTGGCTTTCTTAAAAAGTCACTCACGCCGGCACGCCAAGCTTCTTTTTCACAATCGTCACCTGAAAGCATAACGATTGGCGTAGCTCGCCATCGAGCCATCTTCCGCGCGCGTCTTAGTAACTCAAGTCCCGACATCCCGGGCAGATCATTGTCAACAATGATCAGATCGTAGCTTGCGCGACTAGCTAACTTTTTCAACGCCGCGGTTCCGCTCATGTAAGACGAAACTTCCATTCCTTCCTCGGACAAAATATCTGCGACCACCTCAATAATTGCCGCATCGTCATCAACGTGAAGGATTGAAGCTATAGGGGTCGCGGTTTGTTTGCTTCGAGGTTGAGCGCGAGTAGTTTTTGAAAAAAGAGGGCGTCGTCGTTTGCGCACCTTTGAGCGCGCACCAAGCAACTCCTTGTGTCGGCCACCTAGCAGTGAGATGAGGCTCTGGTGATGCTTGAACCCAAGTAAGTGTGCAGCCTTTGTTACTGACCCTTCGGCATCCCGCAAGGCGAGTTGAATGTAAGTTGCTTGGAACTTGAGTGTTTCTCTTTTCAACGAGAAGCCTTCCCAATTCCAATCTAGCGCTTCAAAGGCTTCGACGTCTGATGCAGACTGAAAAGACCTGAGCACTATTTCCATGCAAGTAATCAGACGCCTCAATGTCAGCGGGTCTTGGGAATCCTTTGACAAGTCAAGAGCAGAATGAAACGTCGAGATCAGCTCTTTCGCGCTCATCTTGTAACCGAGTTCCTCGATGATGCTTAATTTGGCGCGGCCTGCGCCTTCGAAATCACCGGTCGTTTGAGCGATCCCCACCGCTCGGTCAAGTAGGGTCCGTGCACGCGTTTGATGTCCCAACCGTGCCTGTGCAATACCGTGAGTATTTAACGCTTCAGCCAGCACTGCCTGCTCACCGCCCCGCTCAAGACTTCTTACAGCGGACCTCGACACTCGTTCGGCATCGGCGACTTTTCCTTCTGCCAAAAACGTACGCGCCCTGGTATCATCAACCTGCGCAGCAGTGCCTACATCCTTCGTTTCAAAAAACAAGTAACGAGCGCGATCAAGATGCTTGTGCGCATCACTGTATTGTCCCAGAGTGAAATACAAGTACCCGAGGTTATTTTCGACACGGGCGAGGAAGCGAATGTTCCCAACTTGTTCGAAGTGAAAGCTAGCCGCTGCCGCTTCAATTAGCGCCTTGTCCAAATAATCCCGACGATTTTCTTCGGTCCCAAGACGTGTAAACAACAAAGCAAATTCGTTGTGGAATGAACCTTTGAGCGCATGGTCTTCGCTGCGATCCAACAGCGGCTCCGCTTGGTAGTAATAACGAAGAGCCTCTTGGAGCCTCTGCCTTCTCTCTTCGATGATTCCGGCACGGATCAATAAGATCGCGTGTAAATCAGTATTCTCCTCAGGCACGAGATGTAACGCAGCACGGAGTTGGACCCGTGCCTCATCAAACGAACCTTCGCGCCAGTAACAAAGTGCGAGATCACCTCGCGCCTCAGCAATCTTTTCATCGAGTTGAAATTCCTCAAAGGTCTCTATGCTTCTGGTGATGAGGTCCTTCGCTCTCTCCTGACTACCGGTGGTTTGACCTGTACTGCCGAGCCATCCGGCTAAGTTGCCAACGCGGAGGAGGACTTCTGCTGTCGTAAGCTGATCTAGTCCCTCCAGGAGGGGACCCCTGTCGCGGTCCGGCCAGAATTCGGCTAAGGCTTCACACGCTCCTTCGTATTCGCTTGCCTTTTCAAACTTCTTGGCCAAATCACAAGCGAGTTTCGCCTGTTCGTTCAGAGGAAGGGCTTGTTGCTGGTGCTTTAGTTCAGCTAGTTGAGCCTCCAATTTCATGTGAGGGCGGCCTTTCTATATGAATGATAAACTCCGTACGTTTCTTTCAGAGCGGAGCCGATGATCTAGCTCGCCTGAATCCGAAGGAAGTCACGTCCTTCCCACTCTTTGAAAGAAAAACTTGCAACCTAAGAACGATAAGGAGCAAACAATGCGCAAACTAAGAACCTTCGCGCTCATCGCTGCGTTGAGTGTGATTCCTGTCGGAAGCGTCTACGCTGACGGTGGCTCTAATTGTGAGCCAATACCGGGGCAAACAAACACACCTCCGTGTTCTATGGCACAACGTGCTTCGGATGACGAAACCTCGAACACGACAAATGCTGTCACACCCGCTAACGACTCAAGCGATTACTCAATGACGGAGCTAACGCTTGATGTTGTAGAGAATCTGTTGGCCCTGTTCTAGCACTGATCGTCAGCGCGGCACCCTTTTGATTCTGCTAGTCTCGCGGAACATTAATCGTGTGCCTACATTTGCGGCAATCCATAACCTCTTCGATTCCGCGAGTTGCGCAGCTTAATCGTGGTTTCAAATTTGCGCAACCACCTCACCTGGAAAGCATGTTGTAAGTGAGCAGATAGCACGGGTTTCCAGCAGTTGCAAGTTCTCGGCAGATGGGACGCACTCAGAGCTTAGCCGTAGTAACAGGAAACGTAACGAACGGCTGATTTGATTTTGGCACTATTGACGTCTTTAGTGTCCGTTGACGAGTTAAATCGAAGATAGGTGTTGCTTCATAAGCTGGAGTTGGAGTCCTCTTCGATTCCGTACATTTTCTTTCCACCGTCGCTGTGCATAAACCACCAAGCGTAAACGCCCACGGGCCAGAACGCGAAGAGCGTGATCGGCGCTCCTACGAGCGCCAAGGTTCGACCGATAGGCTTACGCCGGTACATTTTTACTGCAGCAAACCAAAAAAGAAGAGCAATGAGAAAGACCAATCCGAATACGACTATGGCGGTCGGTATTTGCCCGGGCCTTCTAAAGTTCTTTTCGATGATCCATGGAGCAGCGAGAATGCCGAAACTGTAGAAGCAGGCAATCGCCGCATACAGCATGACCAACGTTTGGTTGTGATCCTTGGTGGACATATTACTACCTCGGATTAGGAACAGTGGAGACTTCTGATATCGCCGACACCAGAATTTCTGATATCTTGAGAAGCGCATTTCGAACGTGTTGTCTCTGAAATTCAAAACTTAACGCTTCCGGCATGCACCTTCCGCCTTTTGTTCTTGCATGATGAGGGGCGCCGTTGAGAGTGGAAGACTCCAACTCACGGCGAGCCACAGGTCGGCCCCAATGCTATACCATATACGGTATAGCATCAAGAGTCTCGTATTCCAAGCCGGACCATCAGGAGGTAAATCCTGATGGCGAAGCGGCCGAAGAAACCAAAGCAGCTCGGAAAAAAGTTACTTCACATCCGAGAGGCCATGGCTTTATCTCAAAGCGAAATTCTTAAGCGCTTGGGCTTTGAAGATTCGATCGCTTACACGAGGATTTCTGATTACGAATTAGATAAGCGCGTGCCGCCACTTCCAGTTCTCTTGGAGTACGCGCGCATTGCCCGTATTCACTTGGAAGATCTCGTTGATGATGATTTGGAGCTACCAGGGAAGCTTCCGGGGCAAGTAAGACATAAGCGCGGCTGAGTGCAAATTTACGCAAGCGACCCGAAGCTGGAGTTTATGTCCGTCTCAAAACGATCTAACACAAGCTGCGACGAAATATTGTGTAACTTATTTTCTGTGGCGCATTGTGCCTTACACCTAATTCCAAAAGATGGACGCCTTAGGAGAACATGAATTCGGTGCATCCCTTTGGATGCCACGATTCTATTTTCTCTACTCCCATATTATGTCGGCAGCGTCCTTGGCTCGGGAGGGTGGCAAGCTGAGCGCGACAACAAAGATAAGGAAGTTGTTCCATCGAAAATTCAATCTGATCATGCATTACTAACGCGTTTCGGCGAATCGCTTAAGGAGGAGGATGTAAACAAGCTAGAGCTACGCGAATCTCAATCCCGATTAAATTCCTTAAAGTAGATCACGTCCCGCGAGAAACCGATACTCGAACGCGGCCTGAAAGTTATTGACATTAGCAATAATCCCGCCTACGCTCTGGTTCCGCACCTGACACTGCACGGGCCTCGGAGCACAATCAGTTTTCCGTCCCGCCTTGCGGCGACCAGTTATGCGCGGGCTCCAAAGAAAAATGAAAGTTGGGTTTCCCTCACTCCTGCTTCTTCTCTCGATGGTCTTAGTCTGTTCTTTGGTGTTGCCGACATTCCACCCCAGTGCCCAGAGCCAGCCAAGAATTGAGTCGTCCCAGCGTCAACTTACTCGCGACGAAAAAATCAAGATACTACCGAGCAAGAATAAACGCTGGGCATTGGTTATTGGCGTAGATGATTACAGTGATCCGCAAATCACGAAATTGAGCGGCGCCTCTAATGATGCACACAAGGTAGCCGAAGCTTTAACAAAGTACGCCGGTTTTCCGGAAGATCAGGTTATCTTGCTCGCGTCCGACCAGCCGCCGGCATTGCAGCCCAGGCGTAGCACGGTTCTGCGTTTTCTTTCCAATCTTCGCGGCACAGTTCCAAAGGATGGACTTTTGCTCGTGTCATTTGCGGGGCATGGCATAGAACGCGGTGGTCGAGCCTTCTTGCTGCCGTCCGACGCGCTTGGAGTAAATGACATGGTGCTGCTGGAAGACACTGCAGTAAGCGTAGATAGAATAAAGGAGTCGATTCGTGCCACGGGTGTCGGGCAGGTGATTCTTATTCTCGATGCCTGTCGAAGTGATCCAGAATCAGGACGTAGCGTTGGCGATAATTTGATGACCTCAGAATTTCGCAAGAGTTTCAACTTCGATCAGCGCAACGAAGACATTCGGGCCTTTGCCACGCTGTACGCAACTGCTGTAGGGGAGAGATCCTATGAGTACGATGTAAAGAAGCAGGGATACTTTACTTGGGCGCTGGTTGAGGGTTTGCGCGGCGCGGCGGCCAATGATCGAGGCGAAGTGACTCTGCAACGACTAGTCGACTATCTGCAGAATAACGTGCCGAGGCTCGTGCAACGAGACTTGGGGCGTGACAAGCACCAACAGCCATTCGCAAACATCGAGGGTTACTTGGCTGCTGACCTCGTGATAGCAGTCGCACCGTCTGGCCCAACGTCGAGTTCAACGCCGGCACCAGCCGCATATGAGTTGAGTTATTGGGAATCGATAAAGAGTAGTACCGATCCTCATGACTTCGAAGCTTATTTACAGAGGTATCCGAACGGCCAATTTGTTGAACTGGCCAGAAACAACCTCAGTCGATTGAGGGCCCGTTCAAACAGCAACAGCAGCCCGCAGTCCTCAGCGCCAACTCGGGCGAAGGCCGGAAAGATCCTTTTGAATGTCACCTTGAAGCAGGAACGTGGCAGTCCGGCTTTCGACGCGGAGCTCACGGCGACGTTCCTTGAAATCTTAAGCAGCGCGAATCTGGGTATTACGGATATTTCGTCGTTGGACACGAAGTCACGTACGCGGCTTCTTAGCAGCTTAGAAAGTCTGAGAGCTGGCTACGCCGTAATATCGGATTATGAGCTGGTCATTGATAGCGAGCTGGTTCTCAACGATCGGGTCGCATCGGGAGCTGACGGAATGTTCGTTGCGAACATAGGTGGGCTGCTAAGAGTATTTGACTGCGCTATAGGCCGCGCAGTTATCACCAAGAATCTTTCATTTAGAGGCTTCGGATTGAGTCCAAGCCAAGCGATAACAAACGCCAAGCGGAATGTTCGTGAAGGCTTGACGGAAGAAGTCCTTGGGAAGATATCAGATTATGCCAAGTGAAAGTGTCGTCGCCGTGCCCCGTCGCTCAGACTTTACCTCACGAGGGAGTGCAGAATGACTAGATATCCAATTGTATTGGTGGCCGGGATTTTGTTTTTGATGGGCAACGCAGCGGCCCAGCGAAGAGAAAGCTCCAGCGCCCGTAAATCGGGCGGAAGCGAATCAGCCGTTCAGAATCCAACATCTTCAAACTCTTATGAAGTAGGACTAAATGATCTGGCTACCAAGATCATTACCAGGTTTAGAGGCAATCAGAAAAAGTCTCTGGCAGTTCTTGATTTCCGGGACGTGGATGGCAAACAAACTAAACTCGGAATCTTCCTGGCCGAGGAGCTGACCACCAAGCTCTTTGAGTCAGGAAAATTTGAGAAGATTGTGGAGAGAGCCCAACTTCAAAGAATCATCGAGAATAACAAGCTCGACATTACGGATGTGATGGATGCTTCCGGAGCCTCAAAGCTCGGCAAACTGGCCGGCGTCTCGAACATTCTCATAGGATCGATCACTAACCTCGGGAGTGTGATTAAGATTAATGGGCGTATTGTGGATACTCAAGTTGGGGAGATTGTTTCAGCGGCATCCGGTGAGGTTGTCGCGGATCAGCGAATCAAAGCGCTGATGACCGAAGTTAATCCAATCGGCCCCTCACGCGGGAGCGCGCCTCAGACCTCAACCGAGACAAAGCGCTCTGGATCAGGCCGAACCTATCGCACGGAAGTTGGAGATCTTAGTTTTGTAGTGAAGCAGTGCGTTTTGAGGACTTCGACCGCGACATGTAAGACGACGATTTCCAATAGTAGTGCCGATATCGGATTTGGGATTGACAGCAGTTACAGCTACATCGTTGACAATCAAGGGAGGCAATATGGATTGACTGGCGGCAATGCAGGCAGCAACACATTAGTAACCAATGTGGCTACGCCGGTCGACTTGGTTTTTGACAGAGTTGACCCTCGAGCAACGCTGATATCGCTTCTCAACATTCGGATGACTTTGCGCGCATCGCCTTGGAATGTAAATGCAAAAATCAAGAATATTCCGTTGCTCGATGAAGAAGGAAATCAATTAGGCGGAGGTAGCGGTGCTGCCGCCGCGTTAAGTGACAACCAGGCTTCTTTTCAAGTTCCTGCTAATCAAGCATGGACGGAATCCGAGATCGATGTGGCGCCTGGCATGCAGGTTAAGATCCAAGCGACTGGAACGATCACGTTATCGAACGGCCCCACAGCGGGTAACAGAATCCTCGGGAGCATTATCAATACAGGGAAAAACGGAGGAAGCCCGACAGGCTCGGCTAAGACCGGGGGAACTGACCGCCTGTTGCTTAAAATTCGCTATTCGGACGGAAGTGAGTCGAGACCGATCAAGGTTGGTAGTAGCTATGCTTTGAGCGTAACCAAACCTGGCAGGCTAATTTTTGGCATTGATGACACCAAGTTTGACGATAACAGTGGCTCCTTTGACGTTACGGTGACGTGGTGAGCGCGCGCTAGACAACGCTTCTTGATCGATGGTGATTTCTAGATGCCCAACCGACATATGGGCAGTATCCGATCTTATCAAGTAGACAACTTCGACTTAACGCAAGCCGGATTGCTAGGCCTGAAGAATAGATAGTGCCAGGGCTGAACACAATGAGAAATTTAACCTTAGGCTGCTTGGTTTGGTCTTTACTCTTATTGTGCGGTTTGCGCACATCTGTTTACGGTCAAAGCGACCTCGACAGAGGGATCACCGACCTGAGCAAACAAGTCTCCGATGGCCTGACGGAAAACCAAAAGAAGACCATCGCCGTGGTTGAGTTTGTTGACTTGAAGGGCAACGTAACTTACTTCGGACGCTTTGTAGCGGCAAAACTGATCACAGGCCTGTACCAAACGAAGAAATTCAAAGTCATCGAGCGCCAACTGCTAAACAAGATCGTAACCGAACAGAAGCTCAGCCTAACTGGAATGATCGACCCATTAACCGCTCAGAAGCTAGGAAGGCTACTTAGCGTTGAGGCCATCGCGGCAGGCACAGTAACCGACCTTGGCAAAATCTTGGACGTCAATGCGCGTTTGATTAATACCGAAACCGGCGAAATATTCGGTGTCGCGTCAGTGCAGATTGCAAAAGACGAAGCAGTTCTAAAACTAATGGAGCAAGGAGGGGTTGCGCCTAATACCGCCGAGCCAGCCACACAATCCGATAGGAACGAGTCCCAGAAAGTAGATGCTGAATTCTTCACTTTTGATCTCGTGCAGTGCAAGCTCTCTGGCGGGACCGCTTTCTGCGATCTCGTGATCACTAATCATGACGTTGAAAGACAATTGAGGATCGCCTCCGGCGTATTGTTTGACGATTTGGGGAATTCACACCGGTGGCGTGAATCGGAGATCGCTAACGCCCGAGATATCGCAGTGCTTGTGTCGGGAGTTCCAACTAGGGCACGAATAACGTTTGACGGCATCCCGACACAAGTTACCCGAAGCCCTGTTCTGAGGTTGGAATTTTCTACAGGATCTCGATTCAGCGGCGGTTCACTATTCAAGGTTGAGTTTCATAGTGTCGTGCTCAAGAAATAGAGCGCCAACAAGAAGGTGTCAGGTTTTCGCGGGCTTTGTCCTGTTCACTGAACTGGGTTTTCGTTGTGATTCGTAGGTAGTCAGGAATTAGGGCGTGTTTTCGCTATGGCGCGATAAAAGGTTGGTCATGAAACAAATAATCCTGTCGATAGTTTTGCTGTTCTACATAGGATTCTTGGGAGGCGATGTCAAAGCCCAAGCCACGCTGGATCAGCGAATGGCTGAACTGAGCAAGCAGATCTCGGATGGTCTAACGGAAAACCAAAAGCAAACCATTGCCGTCGTTGAATTCGTTGACTTGGAGGGCCGGGTCACAAACTTCGGTCGTTTCATTGCCGAGGAACTGATCACGCGTCTGTATCAAACTAAAAAGTTTAAAGTCATCGAACGCCAGCTCCTAAACAAAATTGTAGCCGAACAGAAGCTCAGTCTTGCCGGAATGATCGACCAAACCTCTGCTCAGAAGTTGGGGAAACTGCTTGGAGTTGATGCCATCGCCTCTGGCACGGTTACTGATCTTGGTAAGAGCGTGCGCGTCAACGCACGACTAATCAGCACAGGCACAGGAGAAGTATTCGCTGTCGCCTCCGCAGAGATCGTTAAGGACGACTCCGTGACGGTGCTGATGGGCGCGGGCGAGACCGCGCCCACCGGGACTAGTCCTGGCAGTAGCGGCAATGCCCCGAGTTATAAGGGAAATGCTATAGCTTCGAAGGATCTCGGCTCTCTTCGTGTTGTTCTCAAGTCGATAATGCGGGTAAAGGTCAATGATCAGTTCGGTCGCAGCGTGAATGGGCTCAGGTGCTCGTTCGAGTTCATAAGCCTTGAGACGCAAAGAGCTATCGTCGTCGCGATGAACGCGATCACGCCCGATCGCGGATTCACCCAAATAGGTAGTTACCTTAGATCAACGTCGGTTGACGAGAATGGTGGCCTGTGGCGTCTCCGTAACTCCGAAGTGGCTGGTATGAGCATCGTTGGTGTGGGACAACAACGATGGGGCGTCTATTACGACCCGGCCCAGATCGTGACCGTCCTTTCCAAACGTGATGACATTAACTCAGACATTACTATCATGGGTAATACTGAAGTCCCGTTCATCTTTGGATCAATGACCGAGATGTCACCGGGACAGAACCTAACTGTCACCATGACATTCGCTCAGGATGTAAATCAGACGAACTCTGGCGCGCCGCCGAAAGCCTTCCAGATCGCGATTGAGATCGTGGCAGGCATTGCGAAGACAGGATCGAAGAAGTCCTATACGCTCCACAATTTCACGTTTAATCAGATTAGTCTGCGATCAGGGGGCTCGTGATATGTCAGGGAGTCGGAATCTCGCTCGGAGTGAGGAGGAAGTAGTCAGAAAAGTAGTGCTCAATCTGTGAATGGTCATCTGGGGTGCGGTGAGGCATCACCCGTTTGAATCTTGAGGTTTCTAAAATAATGAAGACAGTTCTCCTTCTCGCCTTATCTTGCTTCACAGTAATAGCGGCGGTTGTTCGAGCTGGCCCGCCCGGCAAGACTCAGGCGAACGACACCCTTGAACAACGCCTTGATGGTCTTGCTCGTAAGATTTCTGACAATCTGACTGAGAATCAGAAGCACACGATCGCCGTCGTAGAATTCAGCGACCTAAAAGGTAACGTAACGAACTTCGGGCGTTTCCTTTCCGAAGAACTGATCACTCGCCTTTACCTGACGAAAAAATTCAAGGTTATCGAGCGACAACAGCTCAATAAGATAATCGCAGAACAGAAATTAAGCTTGACGGGTGTTGTCGATCCGGCATCGGCCCAGAAGTTGGGCCGGGTACTGGGAGTGGATTCAATTGTTTTTGGCTCAGTCTCCGATCTTGTGAAGACGTTGAGAATCAATGCTCGTTTGATTAGCACTGAAACCGGAGAAGTGTTCGCGGCGGCCTCAATCGAGATTGTAAAGGACGACGCAGTATCTAGTTTGATGGGTGACAGCGGCGCCGCGACCGGTAGTCCACCGCGCCCTAACTCTTCGCCGACTCCCGCGTCAAGAGGACAGCGGTCCTGGAGAATTGACTCGCATTTCTTCACTTTTGATTTGCGGGGCTGCCGTCTGTCCGGAACCTCCGTAATGTGCGAATTCATCATTACCAACAATGACAAAGATCGAGGGTTGGGTATAGGTGGAAGCACGGTTATGTTTGATGATTTCGGAAATGAAGCGCGACCGCGTGCAGTGCGGATAGCGGATAAGACGGGAGGCGATACGGCTTATGCGGCCTTGATTTCCGGTGTGGCTACCAGGGCAAGGATAGCGTTTGAGGGAGTTTCGCCTGACGCCACGAAGATGACGTTGTTCCACTTAGGACTTTACGGTGACGCCGGCAACTTTGAGATTGAGTATCGTAACATTCCACTTAGAGATCCTCCGTCTTCGGAAGGAGGTTCGGAGTTCGCGGACTCCTCTGCAGCTTCCAATGATCAATCAAATAGGAAAGCGACAGTTCAAGTAGCTCCCGGCTCTCAGTGGACTGATTCCGGTGTTGATGTCGAGCCAGGAATGAGGCTGAGCGTTGTAGTTAGCGGCAGTCTCACAGCGAAAGTGCAGAACAAAGCGGTGAGCGAGATTCTAAGCGGAGTCCTGAAGCAGCCCGTCAACGTTCCGCCTTCCAATAGATCCATTGGTCCGAAAGCGCTCTTGGCGCGAATACACTACCGCACCGGTGGAGATTCGAAGACGATCGCAGTAGGCGAAAAAAATACGCTAATCGTCGAGGCCAACGAATACGGTCGTCTCTACTTTGGTGTCGACAATAGATATGCAAATAGCCTTGGTGCTTTTACCGTCAATTTAAGTTGGTAGGAAGCGAAATCGACCTAAGTATTATTTCCGAGTCATTAGAAACCGGCCTCAATACTGCAATGGCGTTTCTTTAAGGAACTCTATGAAGACCGGGGTCAAATCAAAGGCGCTATGCTGGCTTTCGGAGTGTCCCAATTGTGAATGAGAATCGACTCGACCGTAGCGAGCGGAATTGAAATGACATTCAAAGACCTCAACACGGGACCCGCATTAAGCTTAATCGGTTCGACGCTCGAAAACCGTTATTACATCGAAAAAGAACTAGGTAAGGGCGGAGTGGGCGTGGTCTATCTCGCTTTGGATCGCAAGCTTCACAATAAGCGGGTTGTAGTGAAAGTTCTGCTGGAAGAGTTTCTGCGCAACGAGTGGGTGCTCGTTAAGTTTAAGCAAGAAAAAGAAGCGCTGGCCCTGATTGATCACCCTGGAGTTGTAGGCATCCTTGATTGCGGCGAACTTTCTAATGGCGAACCGTATATCGTCATGCAGTATGTGGATGGCACTTCTCTGAGAAGTCTTATCGCTGCCCAGCCGGCCGGTATGGACTTGGAAGACTGTGCTTCAATAATCAAGCAGATTACCACGGCGCTCAACGCCGTTCATGAGAAGGGTATTTATCATCGTGACCTTAAGCCCGAAAATATTATGCTTCAGAAGTTCGGTAACGGCGCAGGGCAAGTGAAGATAGTAGATTTTGGAATCGCCAAGGTCAAAGAATCAGTCGTAGCAAAGAGCACAGTTACTGGCGCGGTCACCGCCGGCACAATAAATTACATGTCGCCCGAACAGCTTCGCGGCGACAGGGTCACCGCGGCAAGTGATATCTATTCTCTTGGGGTGATCGCGTATGAAATGGTTACTGGAAGAAGGCCGTTCCAGCCAAAAACCATTGCTCACCTCGCCGAGATGCAGCGTCAGGGAGTCAGAGTCAAACTGACCGATCTACGGCAGGACCTACCCGAAGCCGCTCAGAACCTAATCCTACATGCTTTAGAGTTTAATCCAGACAGGCGTTTTCAGCGCGCACAAGACTTCGGAGATGGATTTGCAGCCGCCCTCATCGGCGGAAATGGGAATGCTTACTCGACGGTTCAGGCACAATCCGAGTCAACTCCGCCTGTTGCCAATCTCCCTGATACCGTCAGGGCGGAACAGCCGGCTGCGGTAACGAAGTCTTCTGAGCCAACGCTCGACACAGCGCACGTACTATTCATGGACATTGTCGGTTATTCAAATTTGTTGATTGACGATCAAACTAAACGCTTAGAAGAACTGCAGGAAGTTGTCCGCGCCACACAGGAATTTCGAAGTGATCGTGATGCCGGACGCCTGCTGCGATTACCGACCGGCGACGGGATGGCCCTGAGCTTCTTCGGTGACCCGGAAGCACCCGTGCGTTGCGCCGCAGAGATCAGCCGCGCTTTAAGATTACATCCCGATTTGAAATTGCGCATGGGGTTGCATAGCGGCCTAGTCCAGCGCGTCGCGGATATCAATGCGAACATGAATATAGCCGGTGGAGGAATCAACATCGCCCAGCGCGTAATGGATTGCGGGGATGCCGGGCATATTCTGCTTTCCAAGAGAGTGGCCGATGATCTGGGACAATTGAGCCGGTGGACGTCTGACCTCCATGATCTGGGAGAAACTGAGGTAAAGCACGGTGTTCGCGTCCACATCTACAACTTATTTAATGACGAGATCGGGAATTCCCAGATCCCGTCGAAAATGCGTTCATCCAAATTAGCGCGTCGCTCAGTCATGCGTGGGCTCATTGTTGTAGTGGCGCTTCTGTTGGTGGCAATTGGAGGCTTCGCAATCTTCTCCGGAATCAGATCTCAGCGGGCGTTAAACTATTCACTGACTGTTCAAAAGGTGCGCGATGGGAAGCCCTATGAACAACCCTTCCAATCTTCCGGCCAGGAAATATTCGAAAACGGCTATAAGTTTCGGCTAAATTTCTCCAGCCCGCAATCAGGTTATCTGTATGTCTTCAACGAAGGCGCGGGAGAGCAAGGCTCTCTTAGTTTCACCATAATTTATCCAACCCCGGCGACTAACAAAGGTTCTGCGAAACTTGATGCCAACCAATCGATCCAGACCAACTGGAATACGTTCGAGGGTCAGGCCGGCACTGAAGAATTCTGGATCGTTTGGTCCGCTTCCCCAGTTAATCAACTTGAAGCCGCGAGGGACGCGGCCTTTAAGAGTGAGGAAGGAGCCGTAGCCGATGCTGCGATGGTTAGAGTGGTGAAGGAATACTTGACGCAACATTCCAATCCGAGGCCAGAAACGACCAAGGATAAGGTAAAGCAACAAACTGATGTACGCGTTAACGGCGAAGTACTCGTCACGCTCGTCGAGTTAGAGCATCGGTGAGCGGTCGTACCCGACTCGTCAATTGTCTCTCGCAAGTAATTAGGAGGCGTATATGTCTTCATCGATTCGCAAACGAGGAGCTATGAGATATCCCCGAACGTCCCCTGTCACTCTAGGTCTGTTTTCGATAGCAATGCTAACTGGAATTCTGCCTGTTGGTTTTGCTGTGCAGCCTCAAAGCACTTCAAGAAAAATCGTCTCGGATGACTTCACCAAGAATCGAAAGGAGACAGCATCCGTCGAATCCCGTAGCAAAGCGCCAGCTGGGCAGTCAAACAAAACAGCACCACCTGCGAGGCCACGCCGCACCTATAGGCTCGCGTCCTCCTCGGCGAGCAGGAGCAAACCACTCTCGCGCAACATGTCCATCGCGCAGTTAGGAGTCACAATCTGGAGGCTGCGTCCGATAAAGGCAAATGACACCGGCGCCAGAGTGCTCGTTAGGGAGAAGGGCAAATCCTCCGAGTGGGTACCTGAGCGCGTGGAGTCCGACGCGACATTTCGCGAAGGCGATCATTTGCGCTTAAGTATCGAAGCGCCGCGCGCCGGCTATCTCTATGTCGTCGATCGTGATCTGTTTGCCGATGGAACCACTGGGGGTGCAATGCTCATCTATCCGTGGTCGGATACTGATAATCAAGTGCGGCCGGGAAAACTGATTGATATTCCCGCTCAGGAAGACGATCCAAGCTACTTCACCGCCAGACTAACGAGCGCAAATCAAGTTGGAGAGTTGTTGACATTCATTGTTACTTCATCGCCGCTCGATCTGCCGATTGCCGACAAGCCTTTCCAGATCGCGACTGGACAAATGAGAAGTTGGGAAAAGATTTGGGGTGGCGAGAGTGAACGTTTTGAGATGGAGGGTGGTGCCGGTGAAGCCTGGACGCCGCAAGAACAACAAGCAGCGGAAAAGAAAGCAACTAGACAATTGACTCGCGATGATCCCGCGCCGCAGACAATTTACCGCCTCGCCACCAAGGACAATTCTGCGGTTCTAGTAAATGTGCGACTCCGTTATGCCAAGTAGGCTAAAGAATAGAAGAACCGGCTCCCCGCTCGGTTCTATAGTGAAGAGCTTCCCATCATGGGAAGCTGATGCCCAGTCGCGCCTGACTCACAACCATTCGCCTCAACGAAAGGAGTTCACCTCATGTTCACACGCTCACATCAAAGCACTCACTCAACATATTCAATCTCTGGCCTCATCAGCCGCAGCCTTCTGCTGCTCCTGACGCTATCGCTACTAGCTGGTCCGGTCGCCGCGCAAAACGAGAAGGACCTGCCCGTTCTGGAACTGGGCAAGCCCATCGAACGCGAACTCGCGGGAGGCCAGGCGCACGACTACAGGCTTACCCTGACGGCAGGACAATTCCTCTACGTCACTGTCGAACAGCGGGGCATAGATGTCGTGGCATCTTTGGTCGCCCCGGACGGTAAAAAGCTGATCGAGATGGATAGTCCGAATGGCACTCAGGGGCCAGAACCAGTCATGTTGGTGGCGGAGGCTTCAGGGCGCTATCGCCTGGAAGTTCGCTCATTAGAGAAGAACGCGGCGGTCGGGCGCTACGAGGTCAGGATAGAAGAATTACACCTTGCAACGGGCAGGGATCGAAGCCTGATTGCTGCTCAGCGAGCAGTCACAGAGGCAGATTTGTTACAGGCAGACGGCAAGGTGGAATCTTTGTTAAAAGCGATCCAGAAATACAAAGAGGCGCTCCCGGACTTGCGAACTGCCGGAGATGGCAAAGCGGAGGCCGTCACGCTCAACAGCATAGGCGTGGTCTATGATCAATTAGGCGAGAAGCAGAAAGCCCTTGACTACTACAGTCAGGCGCTCCCACTCCGCAGAGCCGTGGGTGACCGCGCCGGCGAAGCCCGCACGCTTAACAACATTGGATTCATCTACGACAGTTACGGCGAGAAGCAAAAGGCGCTTGATTATTATAAGCAATCTCTTCCGCTCAAAAGGTCCGTAGGTGATCGCAAAGGGGAAGCCACCACGCTCAACAATATCAGCGGGATCTACAACGACATAGGGGAAAAACAGACTGCGCTCGACTACTTGAATCAATCACTCCTGATTTTTCAATCCATCGAAGATCAAAAAGGGGAAGGTGCCCTCCTCAACAACATCGGCGCAGTTTACAAAGATTTAGGCGAATATCCGAAAGCACTCAGTTACTTCAATCGATCACTTCCGCTCTTGCGAGCTACCGAATACCGAGAGATAGAAGCCTCTGCGCTAAACAACATCGCGGTGGTCTATGCTCTGTTAGGCGAGAAGCAGAAAGCCCTTGACAATCATAACCAGTCGCTCGCCCTTACCCGACTCATTGGTGATCGCAGCGGAGAGGCCTCGACTCTCAATAACATCGGGAAGCTTTATAAGGACTTAGGAGAGAGGCAGAAGGCGCTCGACTACTTCACCCAATCGCTCACGCTGAGGCGAACCCTTGGTGATCGCGATGGAGAAGCTACCGCACTCGAAAACATCGGTGTGACCTATGATGAGCTAGGCGAGAGGCAAAAGGCTCTCAATCATTTAGATCGGGCGCTCCAACTTTTTCAAGCTGTCGGCGACCTTAAAGGGGAGGCGACGACGCTCTCCTACTTGGCTCGTTACGAAAGAGGCAGAGGTGACCTGGCAGCCGCTCGCTCTCGCATAGAAGGTGCTCTCGATATTGTTGAATCTTTGCGTACTAAAGTCGCGAGCCAGGTCCTCCGCGCCTCCTATCTTGCTTCGGTACAAGATTATTACGAATTCTATGTTGACCTTCTAATGCAACTACATAGGCAGCAACCCTCCAAGGGATACAATGGAGAAGCACTCCAGACTAGCGAGCGTGCCCGCGCGCGCAGCTTGCTCGAACTATTGGCTGAAGCACGCGCTGACATCCGTCAGGGCGTTGATCCGGTGCTGCTAGACCGCGAACGTACATTACAGAAACGACTCAACGCGAAGGCTGACCGCCAGACGCGACTACGCAGTAGGACACCGGCAAAAGAGCAGACCGCGGCCGTCGCGAAGGAGATTGAGTCACTCGCTAAAGAGATCGAGAGCCTGACGACTGAGTTGCAACAGGTCGAGGCGCAGATCAAGCAAACCGGCCCACGCTATGCTGCTTTGACGCAACCACAGCCGCTCACACTCAAAGAGATTCAAACGCAGGTGCTCGACGAAGATACATTGCTGCTGGAGTATTCTCTCGGCAAAGACCGCAGCTACCTGTGGGCGGTGACGCCGACATCGATTGCCAGCTTCGAGCTTCCGACGCGAGATGAAATTGAAACGGTGGCGCGGCAAGTCTATGCCCAACTAACTGACACTAAGCAATGGGACACAAGAACCGCCGCAGGGCAGAGAGAGCTAACAAGAGATAAAGCGCAAACACCGTACGCACCGAACGCAGCGGAGAAACTAAGTCAGATGTTGCTCGGTCCCGTCGCGGCTCAACTCGGAAACAAGCGATTGCTGGTCGTCGCCGATGGCGCGCTGCAATACATTCCATTCGGCGCGTTGCCAACACCGGTTCGGGGCAGGCAAGTGGTACGCGGTAGTACCGGTAGGACAGCCAGCAGAAAATCATCAGCGCGGGAATACCAACCACTTGTTGTCGAGCATGAAATTATTAGCCTGCCCTCTGCATCCACTCTCGCCGTGCTGAGGAAGGAAATGCGAGATAGAAAGCCTGCCGAGAAGACGGTGGCGATCCTGGCCGATCCGGTTTTTGAGAGCGACGACGATCGAGTCAGGCAAGCGATGAAAAGGGCAGCGAGCGCGCCGCCTAACAGTCAGTCGGGCACGAAGAGCCGCGAATTGCCGCTCGGCATGGAACGGGCTGCGACAGAGTCTGGGTTGAAAGGCGCGGAGTTGAAGATTCCGCGCTTGCCGGCCACGCGCGACGAAGCCAGACAGATCCTCTCCCTCGTCCCGCCGGAGCAAAGCAAAGGTTCATTTGATTTCGACGCGAGCCGCCAGACAGCAACGAGTGGTGACCTTTCGCACTATCGTTACGTTCACTTTGCCACGCATGGCTTTCTCGACAGCCTTCATCCTGAATTGTCCGGCATCGTGCTTTCAATGGTGGACGAAAAGGGAAATCCGCAGGACGGATTCTTAAGAGCACATGAAGTCTTTAATCTCAAGCTGCCCGCGGAACTCATCGTCCTGAGCGCTTGCCAAACCGGACTCGGCAAGGAAGTGAGAGGCGAAGGCCTCGTGAGTCTAATGCGCGGATTTATGTATGCTGGCGCGCCGCGCGTAGTGGTTAGTTTGTGGAGCGTTAACGATGAGGCTACTGCTGAGTTGATGGCTCGCTTCTATGGCGGAATGCTGAGGGACAAGCTGCGTCCGAGTGCGGCATTACGCGCAGCGCAGGTCTCCCTAATGAAAGAGCGAGCGTGGAAGTCACCATTCTACTGGGCGGCTTTCACTATTCAAGGCGAGTGGCGTTGAACCGGCGATTTTGGGTGAGAGATTCGCATTGAGCCGACAAACGTCAGGAGTCACTGACCGGATTTAGCGTTAGAAAGGTTCGGCGTCGATACGAACTATGGCGTCTCGACCACAGACAATGCGGTGATGCGGCTGCATGTGAGGTGATGTATGCGAAGCAAGCATGGAAATGTGTGCGTCAGAGAGAAACTGGCTGGGCGTCGGCCAGGCAGCAAACGCCTTGCGCTCTTAACCATCATGGCCTGCTGCCTCGTGGGTCTTCTTCCAGTCCGATCCCTTGGCCAGGCGGGTGATCCGCTGGCCGAAGCTGAACGGCTAAAGGACAAGTGCGGTGAATTCTACAAGGCGGGCAAGTATGACGCGGCGATTGCGCAATGCCAGCGAGCCCTCGCGATTCGTGAGAAAGCGCTCGGCGGCGAGCATCCCGATGTCGCCACTTCCCTGAACAATCTTGCAGCCTTGTACTACGCGAAAGGTGACTACGCGAAAGCCGAGCCGTTGTACCTGCACGCACTGACAGTTTATGAGAAAACGCTCGGCAGAGAGCATCCCCTCGTCGCCACTTCCCTGAATAATCTCGCAGCCTTATACAAAACTACAGGCGACTATGCGAGAGCCGAGCCGCTTTATCAACGCGCGCTGGCGATTTTTGAGAAGGCGCTCGGCAGCGAGCATCCCGATGTCGCCACTTCCCTGAACAATCTCGCAGACTTGTACTACGCGAAAGGCGACTACGCGAGAGCCAAGCCGCTCTATCAACGCGCGCTGGCGATTCGTGAGAAAGCGCTTGGCAGTGGGCATCCCGATGTCGCCACTTCGCTGAATAATCTCGCAGAGTTGTACCGCGCGAAAGGCGACTACGCGCAGGCCGAGCCGTCTTATCAGCGTGCGCTGGCGATTTATGAGAACGTGCTCGGCAAAGAGCATCCCCTCGTCGCCACTTCCCTGAACAATCTAGCAGGGTTGTACCAAGATAAAGGCGACTACGCGAGAGCCGAGCCACTTTATGAACAGGCGCTGGCGATTTATGAGAAGGCGCTCGGCAGCGAGCATCCCGATGTCGCCAATTCGCTGAATAATCTCGCGTTGTTGTCTCGCGCGAAGGGTGACTACACGAGAGCCGAGCCGCTTTATCAACGGGCGCTGGCGATTTATGAGAAGGCGCTCGGCAGCGAGCATCCCGATGTCGCCACTTCGCTGAACAATCTCGGAGGGTTATACAAAGAGGAA
>DATLVM010000275.1:0-4974 GCA_035577445.1 Pyrinomonadaceae bacterium | reverse complement strand
AGTCGCGGAGACAGCGAACCTTATGCGCGGCTGGCGTTCACCTACAGTGAAATGAAGCGGCTGGACGAGGCGTTGGGTGCGGCGCAGCGTTCAGTGGCGGCGCAGCCCGACAACTACTACGGCTACCTCGCGCTCGGTTACGTGCAGTCCGTGCGCCATGAATATGCAAGTTCAGAAGCGACTTATCGAAAAGCAGTATCGCTCGCGCCCCAACCTGTGTTCGTGCTGCACACAGAGCTGACCAGGATTCTGAGCGAGCAGCGCAAGTATCGCGAAGCTTCTGTTGAAGCGAAGAAAGCCGTCACGGTCGACCCGAAGGACTACTCAGCGCGATTTCAAAATGCCTTGCTGATGCAAAAGTTGGGGCAGCTCGTTCCTTCCGCCGCGGAATATCTCGAAGCGATCAAGCTGAATGCGAAAGACGGCGCGCCGCATTCAAACGTCGGTTTGATTTACTACATGACCGAGCAATTCACCGCCGCCCGCCAACATTGGAACGCGGCGATCTCGTTGGGCTCGACCTACGATCCTGATCGGATTGGATTAATGATCATTGATGGACGATTGGCTGATGCGCGACGAGATTTAGAAACCTACACGCAAAAGAGTCCTGACGATGAAGACGGATGGCTGATGCTCGGCGATGTGTATCGAGCGCTCGGCGATGACGGGCGCGCGCGCATGACCGACGCCCGCGCCGCGCAAATTGCTCCTGACTATGTCGGGCTACGCCGCCCGAATCTCAAAGCCTCGTCCGCCTCTAGTCATGGGGGCACGCCGACAATTGGAACCGGCGACTTAGTCGTCGACCGGGTGTACATGGCCAGGAACTACCCGGCCACGGCGGCGGACATCACCACGAACTTCGCCGCCAGCGATCGCGTCCTTCACTGTATTGCTGAATTGAATCAGGCCAGGGCCGGCACGCTGGTTCGGTTTGTCTGGAAGACCGTGAAGGTCGGCAGTTCGCAAAACGAAGCTTTCAAGACGGTCGACTACACAACGAAAGCCGGCGAGTCTCGCGTCCACGGCAATCTAAGTTTGCCGAATGACTGGCCGCGCGGAACCTACAAAGTTGAGATCTATATTAACAACGCGCTGGCAAGCTCGGTGAGCTACTCAATTCAATAATTTGATCGCGCCGCGAAAGCGATAGATTGGAATCTGGGATTGCGCGGTCGTCACGCCGCCGCGCATTCACTTTGCGAAAGAAACTTCTGCACAGTTTCGAGCAAAGCCTCGACGTCAGGTTTCGGAACATACGCATCGGCGCCGGCCTCCTCGGCTTCCCGCCGGTGAACTTCGTACGCGTCCCCCGTATAGAAGATGCAAGGCACAGTCGGGCTCATCTTGTTCAGTCGCCTGCACAACTCGAGGCCCGAACCGTCGGGCAGACGTTTGTCCAGCACGTACAGATCAAACTGCTGGGTTCGGGCCAACTCCAGCGCCCCATCCAAAGTGCCCGCTGTTACAACTTCATAATCCATCGGCGCGAGCAGCAGCTTGAGCATCTCGGCGCTGTCATCGTGATCGTCCACGTATAGTATTCGGCACTTCGTTGTCGACATTTGACTGCCTCCGTCGGGAAACAAATTTCTTAAAATGGAATTAAGACCGAAATAAAAGAGAGGGACGAATTATAAGCGAGTCACCGGGTTTTTGGCTACTAAAACCTCAAGCCGGTAGTGATGCAGTTTGATGTTCGAAGGGCTCTCATTCACACCGCGGCTTCAGCCGCGTGGGTTACAGAGCGTTTTGAATAGAGGAACGTTTCAACGGTAATTACATACTTGACTCATCAAGTACCTAGCCTTTCTGGTGCAAGCGGGAGCTGCGGAGCAGCGCTAGGAGCTAAGCCCAAGGCCAGACTCTGCGAGCCTTGGCTGGTGGTCGTTGGTTATCTCAGAGCCGCGAAGCGGCGACAGAGAGTTAACGGGCAGGCTGAACTATCGATGCTTTCGCCCCTGGCGGGGCTCAATCGCTCTACTTGGTTCGTTAACCCAAGGCTCGCGGAGCCTCGCCTTGAGCTTAGTTCTGAACGCTGCTGACGCAGCTTCACTCTAATCCGAGTGACCGCGACTAGCTCCGTCGATAGCTGAGTCAAATATGTCAATGCCGTTGAAACGGCTGCATTTGGGTTGTGCATCTGCGGATCACCGGGCTGAAGCCCCGGTGTGAATAAAACGCCAAACTGCGTCAGGACCCTCAGACACGGCCGCACTGGTGGCAACAGGGATGTTGCATCCAGGAGCGCCGGCAATCCGTCAACTAATCCGAAACTCAATCAGAAGTATTCGCACCTGCCGGCGTGAGCCCGAACGCGACCTTCGCATCTTCCGGCGATAGAACCGGGTGGTATGTCTTGCCGTAATTATCGACGATCTTTTTCACGTAATTCTGAGTTTCTTTGTAAGGCGGAATTCCTTCGTACTTATCGACTGAGCCTTCGCCCGCGTTGTAGCCGGCCAGCGCCAGCGACACGTCGCCGTCGAATCTCTTCAGCAGAAACTTCAGATACTTTGTTCCAGCTTCCACGTTGCTGGCTGCGTCCGTTGGATTGTCACAGTGGAATCGCTTCGCGGTGTCCGGCATCAACTGCATTAAGCCCTTCGCGCCGGCATGTGAAGTTGCGTCCGTGTCGTATTTTGATTCCTGCTGAATGACAGCGTGAATCAGTCGCGGATCGACGCCTTCGCGCGCGCCCGCGCGAAAGATGATCAAATCGAGATCGCGATCGCCAGACTGTGGAATATCAAGCGGGATGAAGTCGTCCGCAATAGCAGCTTGGGCTGTCGGCGCCAGGACCGGACTCAAATAAAGCCCCGTAATGTTGGTCGCAAAGAAAAGAAAGAAAACTGCAAGAGGCGCGAACTTGGCAGTCCGCAAGTGAGGCATTTGGGGAAACTTCATTTCGGTATTCTCCATGTGAGCGATGACCGCTGGGGTCATCTGAGATAACGCTTTGCTGCGCATGGTCGAACCGATTTACAAAGAACTTGAAAAGCACTTGCAATCGTGAGAGACCGGAAGTGAGATGGACATCAGTCCCGATCGGTTGCTCTTTTTGTGTCGAATCTGCGTTGTCAATGTGGTGTACGAAAGCGGTGCGCGATTGAGAGCGGGAAGTGTAGCTGGCCGCAATATTTGATGCCTCAGGCTCGCCGTCGTTTAGCATGACAGTCACCACCGATGGACATGGTGGCGAACAAATCGAGATGGCCTTGGTCACCGAACTAGGGAATATTCAAAACTAAAGGAGCCGCAAAATGATTCTTCAAAATAACACCTCGCAAGATGTTGGCTGGGACGGAAGTTGGGAAGGCGGCGGCGATTGCGGCAGCTTCGGGATAGGCCAGAGCATCGACCAACCCGGCTGGAAAAACAAGACAATTACCGTGGATTTTAACGGCTTGCCTTATAACTTGCAGGAAGTGACACCGTTCGCGATTGAAGTAGATGAGACCGGCACCGGCCATCGCCGATGATTAAGATTCGAGGCATGTCTAGTCAGGTCAACGTTATTGACTCGCTTGCTTCGCAACCACGCCGATGTTCGCCATCGTCGCGCCTTTCGTCATCGAAGGCACCGCGCAAACATACAGAACGATACCGGCAACCGGCGCGCGAGCTTCGAAGATCACTTTGCCGAGATAATCAGTCACATAACCAACTTTCATTCCTTGCTCGACATAAGTCCCGCGTTTGACCAGCGGATAAAAGATTCCGGTCTGGTCGCTGGCAACGGTTACCACCTTGTCGATCCAAACCGGATGCTCGATCACCGTGGGAGCGCCCGGCAGCATCTTCAGATAACGCATCACGTTCAGACACCCGTTGATGAGCGCGTTGAGATCGTCCGTCTCAACCGTGCCCGCATGTCCGGCTTCGGCCGTGATTGATGGTTTGCCGCGGGTCGTGGCGGTGTTCTCGAGATATCGCGAAGCTTGCGGATCCTTCGGCCGATCGGTTGAGATGATGATGTGATCTAAGCCGAACGCGAGGAGCATCTCGCGCGAGATTGCGTCCTGCTTTTCGTTGCCGGTTTTCGTCCAATAGCTATAAGGCCTGAGGCTTTCGTCCAAATCGCCGCCGTGCAAGTCGATCAAATGATCGCACTTCTCAACGACTTCTTTAGTTATTAAGTAAGACGCGCGTTCAGTCTGCGTCCCATCGATCTTCCCGGGATAGAAGCGATTCATGCTTTTCTTATCCACCGGATTCACGTGCGGGACTTTCTGTTCGAACGACTGAATATTAATGAGCGGAACGATGATCACCGTGCCGGAAATCTCGGCGGGATTCAGCATGCCGATCAATTTTTCCAACGCGATGATCGACGTGTATTCGGTGCCATGCGCTCCCGCTACGAGTGCCAGTACCGGTCCGGGCTTAGCACCGTTCACCACGGCGACGGGAATGCCGAGGGCTGCATCGACGCCCGCGGGAACTTCGATCGCGCCTGTAGCTTTTTGTCCGCGGGTCGCACTGGCCGTGCCAACGGTGAAACTTGTTTGAGCTTCAACGCTTAGGAATATTGAGAAGACAACGGTGATTATGAAAACGAGTCGTCTCATGAATTCTCCAATCGTTTGGTTGGAATCCTCTGACTGTTTAGGCGCGGCATTCTAACTGAGATAACAAAGTGAAGCCAGATCCTGATTTCGGGAACCGGCGAAAAATTCAGTCCATCCGCTGCACCGTCGCGTCTAAGGGACTAGCAAGGGGGTTCGCCACGAAAAGTACGTTGATTCGGCGACAGGTCGATCGACGTTTTCTCTCTCGTGCCTCTGCGGAGGCGGGCCTTGAATTTGCAGAGTTTTTGCAAACCAAGTTTCGAATTTCAGGAGGACGAGAAGAATGAGAAAGATTTTGTTACGTATTGGTGTGTTGGCGTTTTCAATTTGCGCTTTAGTTGGCGCCGCCAGCGCTCAGAGGCGCATCGACAAATGGGAGCGTCGAGAGTTGCGCGCTGAT
>DATLVM010000274.1:0-9852 GCA_035577445.1 Pyrinomonadaceae bacterium | reverse complement strand
AGCCACGTGCCGCGCGAGACGACCCAAATAAACAGCAACACACCGGGAAACCCGCAGGTGATCGCCATAAGCAGAATCGAGTTATCAAGCGGCGGCACGTCTGAGTTCTGGTTGAAACGCCATTCGCTTAACGCACCCGCGCCGATACCGGCTCCGAGCGGGCGATACGGGATCACATCCGTGATCAGGTGCGACCAAATCGTGAACCGCTCTTGTAAGCTGTCCTCTTCGGCGGGCTTCAAGATGCCACGTTGCGTGTGGGACAAAACTGTGCTGACACCCTGGGTCTCGTCATTGCTGAACATGTCCTCAGTTTCGGGCGCCTTAACCAACATGAGTACGAGCGCGAAAGGAATCACGAGCAGCATCGCGCGAGCGATTGCGGTACTGAAGCGACGCGCCCCCAGCATAAAGAAGACCAGCAGGCCAAGACCCAAGCCGAATATCGCTGCGCGTTGACCGCTCAGGAGTAAGAATCCAATTAAAGCTAATCCTGCCAGTATCCATCCAGCGCGTACCCGCAACCTTCTCTGCGCCGCCGCAAAGCCGAAGGCTGCGATTGCGCCTACTTCGGTGTAGCGGCCCCACTCTTCAGCGCTCGAGAAGGTCGCGATTGCGCGCTCGACGTGTCCCACTGATATCGAATTATAAAATTCGGTGTGGTTGATCCAGTATTGCTCGAAAGCCGCATAGCCAAAGACGAGCTGATACACGCCCCAAAGTGATGTGACCAACCCGATGCCAATTACTAATCGCAGCGCGTTTCTAACGAACGCCTCGCTGGTGTACTGGCCAAAATAAAACCACGCGACCGGAACCAGATTGAACATCGCTCCTGAGAGTCCGACGACCAGACCACCTTGCAGCGGATTGAAAATCTCAAGGAAGTAAATCAGCGCGAGTAGTGAGACCCAGACGGCCATGGGCGTGGCGGTCAAAATATTCAGTCGTCGCGATCGCAACAGCGCCGCCAGCGCAAACAACGTCACGATCGGAGTGAGCACGTGAATCGGATCCTGGCTGTCGTATTCGAGGAACAGGTACTGACCCCGGCGCAGGATTCCCCGCAGCGGCTCAAAGATCATCATCGCGACCAGCGAAGCTTCCAGGCTAATCAGCAGCGGCAGCGTCATCAGCCAGACGAACGCCGTCATAATCCAGGCGCGCAGCGCCTGGCCTCCGATCGATACGGCCCACGCGGTAAAGAGGGCGGCAACCTGCGCCGGAATCATCCAGAGCAGCTTCGATCTTCCTGGCCGAACTGGGGCTTCGTAAACAGCCGTACTCAAAACTTCTTCTCCGCTTTAGCTTTCACTGCTGCGCAGCAAGCTGAACGCCGCCGCCGCTTTCAACCGGGCGTACTGCCAATCGCGTGTTTGCGGCCGCAGGTACCGCCAGACCCCCAGCTGGCGTCGCTGGACCAATCCGAACAACGCAACCGCCAGCAATACGCTGTAGCCGATCAATGAAGCGATTGCTGCGCCTTCGATTCCGTATTTCGGCAGCAGGATCAGCAGCGCAGGCACGGTGACCAGGGCGGACAAGAACCGCGCGATAGTCGTCATTCCGGGATAGCCGAAGCCCTGCAAGCCTCTGGTGACGATGGCCGCGGCGCTCCACACGACGGCGGCGACCAGTAACCAGCGAAACGCGCCCGTGGCCGGCACGAAACTTGGACCAAACAGCGTCTTCAGAAGGCGCGGCGCAGCCCACCACAGCGGGAACAGCACCACCAGGTTGAAATAGATCGTCAGTCGCAACGTACGGCCGAGCAAAGACTCTGCGCGTTCGTTCGCGGAAGTGGACGAAGCAACTTCCGGCATCAGCGCATCAGCAAGCGCGCCACCGGCGAACGTCGTTACTTCAGACAGTCGCACCGCCATCACGTACAGTCCGATGGCGCCGTTGGTGGCCATCGCGCTCAACATGATTTGATCCATGCGCAGCGTCGCGTAGTCAGCCAACCCGCCGGCGTAATCGCGCAGACCGTAGTGCATCGATGTTTTGAATTCAGTCCAGCTCGGTTGCCAACGCGGATGAAGTTGGCGCCAGACTGCGACCAGCGCCAGCGTCATTGAGATGACCTGTGCCAGCATCATCGTGTAAGCGGCAGTGGCAACCGTGAGGTCGTTCCCGAACCACAGAATCGCAAAGCCACTCGCCTGAATTCCGAAGAAGATCAATCGCGCTGCTCCGGCCCAGCCGAAACGGCGTGCGCCTTCCAACAACCCGCGCATGAGATCGAGAAAGATGACCGCCGGAATGTTCAGGAGATAAATGCGGACGAGTGCCGTGCCCACGCCGGGCTGAGAAACCAGATGCGGCACCACCGCGTATGCCAATGACATACTCGCCACGCCCGCCACGATCGTAAAAATGATTGCGTTTGAAAATAGCGAAGACGTTCGCGCCGGCTCTTTTGCCGACCAGTAGCGATAGGCGTTTGGCAGTCCCAGCTCAGCCAGCAACGAAGTCACCAGCGGCCATAACGTGATGATCAGGAGATCTCCGCGACCCTCAGGTCCGAGAGCGCGCGCACCGACCAGGCTGGTCACGACGCTGCAAAGCAGAATCGTGATGTCAGTTACCAGAATTAGCTTCGCATTTTTGAAAATCACTAGTGGGTAATTCCCTCTTCGGCAGCGAAGGTCGCCGCGGGTATCGATCTGTTGGCGGCTTCGATTACTTTGGCCGGCTTACGGCGGCGCAGTCGTAACATGCCTTCGAATTTTTTGATCGTGTCCCGCTGCTCGATCGCGCAGTTGCCAACCCAACGCAGCGCGGGAGTGCTGCCCCAGTCCCATTCACCCAGGTATTCCATGGGCTGCGCGCCGGTGGCTCGCTTGAAACGATAGACTCCGGGATTCCGAACCGGATCGACTCCTGCCAGGTCGAACGACCGCACTCCAATCCTTCGACAGTGCTGAAAGAGTGCCCAAAAGACAGCATAAGAAGCATTCAGTTTCCGGCCTTCCTCTGATGTGGCCGAGAACACCGCGCATGCTCGATCGCCGATGACCAAACATCCCAGCAAGCTCACTACCGCGCCTCGCTCGTCGTCGCAGCGATAGAGAACCATTTGTTGCTTCACGTTTCTAAGTATGTTGACGATCTCTTCACGAGAGAGTTGTTCTTCGAGGCCCTTTAGGTTCTGCATTGAGGTATATACGGCAAGGACTTCGTCGGCGCTTGGATCGAGCCACTGCCTAACGGTCAAATTACCCTCCTGCGATCGTTTCAAATTCCTTCTCCAGTTTCGTTCGCAAGCGGAGAGCAGGCTATCCTCGTCCTGGCTCAAATCCAGCACCATCGAATAGCAAGTGGTCAGCGGCGACCATGGCAGACTCCAGCCCTGCGCACTGAGCCGCAGTACGTCTTCGATGTCCCTTCCCCGGTCACATCGAAATCGACAGTACAATCTCTTTATGCCCGTCGTTTCCCGCATCGCCCTCTGTAACGCCTGGTCGCATGCCGAAAGATCGCCGACCGGCCCACCTTCGCACCAAAGCAATCCGACGCTGAACGGATGACGATGCAGCGCCCCCTGCATCATCGCGACGACTTGCTCCTCATCGTCGACGGCCACCCAGCGCCACGGCTCCCATCCGAGACTCCGTCGATACTCGCCCCAGGCATAGGCCTGAAATGGCGAGCAATCAGAAAAACGGGCCAGATTCTCGTCCCAGGACGTGTGCGCTTCTTGATCGGTTAAGGATTTCCACCT
The DNA here is from genome assembly GCA_035577445.1 of Pyrinomonadaceae bacterium. GTDB lineage: Bacteria > Acidobacteriota > Blastocatellia > Pyrinomonadales > Pyrinomonadaceae > UBA11740. The sequence continues at coordinate 6,128 of DATLVM010000274.1, read as the reverse complement.
GATCACGAAATCAATCTCCCTTCGGATTCTGTGGCGAAGCCGAACTTCTGCGCGCGAGCTTTGACCGTGTGCGTGCTCAATACCGTTTGATACAAATCGTAGGTCTGCTCTGCGACTCGCTCCCATGTGTAATGTTCTTCCACCCTGCGTCTACCTGCGCGCGCCAATCTCTCTCGTAACTCCGGATCAGCAAGAAGTTTTCTTAAACCCTCGGCCAGCGCCATCGCGTCGCCTTCGGCCACTACCAGCCCGGCAGTGTCGATGACTTCGGGGATGGCGCCACAAGTCGATCCAATTACGGGAACGCCGCTGGCCATGGCTTCAACGATGACCCGGCCGAATTGCTCGCGAATCCGCTTCGTCGTCTCAGTCGGCACGGCCAGAATGTCGATCTTTTGAAACAGCGGAGGGACTGCCGAGTAACTGATCGCGCCGGTGAATTCAGCTCGATCAAGCAAGCCATGTTCGGCTAGGGTGCGCTCGAAAGGCGCTCGTTCAGAGCCATCGCCGACGACAAGAAGTTTCCAGTTCTCGGTTTTCAGTTGCGAGAGAGCGGCGCCCAATATGTTGACGCCCTTGCCCGGCAACATGCGGCCGACGTAGCCGATCGTCAAGGGTTTGGATTGGTCGCTCGGCGGCCGTGGAGTAAACGCACTCACATCAACTCCGAACGGGACGATCGCGACGGGTTTCTTGAAGCCCTTAATACATAGAACTTCGCGCACGGTTTCGCTGCACACGTGCGCGGCGGCTGCGCGTCTTAGCGCGCGCCATTCCAGCCAGTTGAAAGGTGGGGGATAACGATGAAGTATGTTCTGGCAAGGTTGCAGGATAACCATGGCTTGCGGCGCGAACCATCTGCACAAAGTCAGAATCTCGGCACAAGCAATGCTGTATGGCTCGTGATTAAGATCGATCAGGTGCGGCCGATGACCGCGTAAGGCGGCGATTATTGGCTTTGCATCGTAGGCGAATAGCTGAATATGTTTCGAAAACCGAGTTCGCACCTTAACGACCGGAAACAAATCGTCATCCAGCGCTTCGACATCGACTTCGGCCTCCCGCCAACGTTCGGCGGTTACGACTTCCAGATCGATGTCCGGATAGGCCTGGGCCAGCGCTCGCTCACGTTGTCGCAGCGCGGGGGTTAGACTTGCGTGCGAAATGCGCAATACTCTTATTCGTTCTCCTGAGCTTTCCATATCGCTAATATCTATTCGGCTTTTGTCAGAAACCTTGCGTTAGCTGTCGCTTTATCTCGAGGCTTAATGCAAGATCACTCTCGGCAGTATGTTCGGCGCCGCAGTCGCTTCCGACGTGTCGATGTCGAAATCGATGCCACTTTGCTTCCGTGAACGCATAAACTCCGGAAGCTTTGGCTGCAAATCGAACCAGATTGTCGCGGCGTCCCAGCGGCACGCGCCAACGCGAATGAGGGCTGTTATTTCCTTCCCAGACTGACCACGAAGCTCGATAACCACCCGCTGCGCTCAGCTGCTCAAGCCGGCGATCGCATTCCCCGTAAGGCCAGGACATTAGATCGACTCGCTTGCCCGTAATGTCCTCGAGCATTCGGCGTGCTTCGATCAACTCCTCGCGAACTTCTTCATCCGGCAAGAGTTTGAAATGACGATGCCACAGTCCATGCGCGCCGATTGTAATCAGCGGATGGCTGGACAGCTCTCGCAATTCATCGCATGAAACATATCCTTCATCACCGATAAATCCAGCGCTCACAAAAATCGTCGCAGCCAGGGAGTATTTCTCAAGCATCGGCAACGCAACCGTGAGGTTGTCCCGATAACCGTCGTCAAAAGTGATCGCAACCGGCACGTCGCGACGGTTGCGTTTGAGCGTCTCGTTCAGTGGCACAACCCGACGCCAACGAGCCAGCCAACGCAGTTGTTGGGCGAAACGCTCAGGCGAAATATCAATGTCCGCGAGCAACGGTTCGCGCGGCGAACTAATCGTGTGATACACCAGCACCGAGTTCATGGTTTTGTTGATCCGTTCACTCTCTCCAGCCAGCATTCGCGCCAAAAAAGCAGCGACCGACGGGGACACATCCGATGACAGACGCCGTCACAGACAGCACCTTCCAAGACCACCGTGTCCTTAATCCTTCGTTGTCGGGTCGTCGCTTCCAGCACAATCTTCTCCACGCGATCCCGGACTTTCATGACTTGCCCACAGTAATCAGCCATGGCCGGCGCGAAGAGCATTTTCTGGTTCTTGCCATCCGCGTCAAGCGTGGCTTTAATTTGATTGAGAGACTTAACTCGTACCAATTCACCGGGCTTCAGGTTGAGCGGCTTGAATCCATTGCCATTTGTCGCCGAGCCGGTCACTGCGCGCCACGACTGGGCCTTAAGGGTCGCGGCTACCTTGTTATAAACAGCGATTAGAAAGCTTTTCGCAGCTAACGATAACGGCGTGCGGTTGTATTTCAGGTCCCAGAGGTATTGTTTCGGCTCCCACCAGGGCAGGGGCTTTGAAGCGTTGAGGATTTCGCTCGATTGGCAGAAGAATTCGCCGTTTTTCATGGCCAGCGAGGCCAGTTCAGCCTCGCTCACTGATGCCTGAGTTCCTTTGCCATTCGACGAGACTCCCGGTCTTTTCAGCCACGCAGTCTTCCAGAAGATCAGGCAGCCGCGATCGCAGCCGGCGTGACTTCCACCATCGCATCGCACCTCTTCAAGGAACAGCGTGTCATCGAACTGCCGCATCTCGGCATCGTCGACGCAGGTCTTGAACGCGCGCGCGGTGACCCGAAACTGCCGGCCACAGAACGCGAGCATCTCAGGCATGAACGGCAGCCTGTCGAGGGTGCCGTCCGCGTCCAGCGTCGCAAGAATTTCAGCGGCCGAACGAACTTCAACCATATCGCCCGGCAGGAACTGCCGCGAGGTAGAGTGCGTGTTTGATGAACGAAGCATAACTGTTAATGGCCCTAACTGTTTGTTGAGAGACTCCCATTCCCCTTGGAAGAGGGAATTCTCTCAGCATCTCTTTAGCTGGCGCCACGCGCGAGCACGATCGCGGGAATCGTGCGCAAAAGGATCGAAGCATCAAGCTTCAGCGACCAGTGATCGATGTATTCGAGATCGAGCTCCATCCAACGCTCGAACGAGAGGTTGCTGCGACCGGAAACCTGCCACAGACATGTCAAGCCCGGCTTAACGCTAAAGCGGCGCTTCTGCCACGCTTCCTCCATGCGCAACGCGTCGCGCACCGACAACGGTCGCGGACCAACCACGCTCATGTCGCCCAGCAGCACGTTGAATAGTTGAGGCAGCTCGTCGACGCTAGTCCGGCGCAGCCATTTGCCGACGCGCGTGACGCGCGGGTCGTTGCTAATCTTGAAGATAGGCGTGCCGGACTTTTCGTTGAGATGTTCGAGGTCTTCGATTTGACCTTCAGCATCGATCGTCATCGTGCGGAACTTGATCATGCGAAAGCGGCGCTTGCTAATGCCGAAGCGTTGCTGCACAAAGAAGACTGGGCCGGCTGAATCCAACTTGATCGCGATCGCTACCGCCACAAACAAAGGTGCGCAGATCAGAAGCGCCAGCGAAGAAACTGAGAGATCGATCAGACGCTTTGCTTCCGTACGCCAACTAAAGGGAGGCACACTCCCGACAGTCACCACCGGCACACCGTCGAAATCGACGGGCTGAAGCCGCGCGAGCTTCTGCGGGAATAGATCGGACAGAACGTGGGTAGTGATTCCCTGCTCTTCCATGATCCCCACCGCTTTCTCGATTTGTGAGTAATGAGATTTGATCGGCAGCGCCACAGCGACTTCATCAATTACTTCGTTCGAGACAATGGTCGGCAGGTCGTCTATCGTTCCGAGATACGGCGCGCCTTCGAGCGTGCGCGTGGCGTAGGCCGGATTGCTGTCCACGTAACCGATCAGCTTATAACCAAGATCCTGACGGCGAGTGATTCGCTTCGCGAAGGCTCGCCCGCGGTTGCCACCACCAACGATCACGAGTGATTTCACGTTGTGACCGCGTTGACGCAACCGGCGCAAGTTGAATCGCAGCAGCACGCGTACGCCGCCGATCAGCGCAAAACTGACGCCGGCAAATCCAATCGCAGTGCGCGTGTTTACTGTGGGCCACCGTCCAAACTGCGCCGCCACCAACAGCCCCGCCGTACAAATGCCAACAGCGCGCGCGACTTCGGTAAACTCTTTCGTCAGCGAACTCAGTCGATGCGATCGGTACAGGCCTTGCGCCGCAAACGCCGCGTACCAGGACAGGAGCAACACTGCGCCCAGAATCGCGTTGGCGACCTTGACGCGCTGAGAAAGATAGTCGAAGACGAACGACGGATTTTGGGCGGGCGAGTAACGAAACACGATTACCGCGCCGAGCGAGATCAAGGTCAGCGAAAGGTCGGTTAGTTTCAGACAGAAGTCTGAGATGGTTCCCCGCGGATTAGTCATTAGTTTTACAGGCGTGGCGCCATGAACGCAGCCACGCTGGCGAGTTTCATGAAGCGCTCAATTTTCGAAATCCGGTCGCGCGGCACAAAAACCATGTCGCCGGCCTGGAGCGTTAGATCGTTTTCGAGGTCGCTGGTGCGGTGAATGCTCTTCAGATTCAGCACCTTCACTTCGGCAATATCTGAATTGATTTTGCGAAACACAACCACCTGCGAAGACTTCGCCGTCTCTTTCATTCCGCCCGCGAGCATGATTGCCTGAATCGCCGTCACGCGTTCACGCATTTCGATTTTGCCCGGGGTCGCAACTTCGCCGGCCACGACAAAGTACGGTTTCTGAAATTCCTTGAGCACGATTGTGGCGACGGGGTCCCGCAAACGCTTGCTCGCCTGACGAAGAATTGCCTGACCCGTTTCTTCGATCGTAAAACCCGCAACTTTCAAATCGCCGCCGATTTCAAGCGTAATGTAGCCGTCCGGCTGCACCGTCACCGTCTGATTGAACTCAGGCGAGTAGCGATACTGCACTTCCATCACGTCACCCGGTTGCAGGCGGTAACGATCTTGTGTGACCGTCGTCAACCGCGGCGGCCGCAGATCTTGCGCGCGCACGGTAACAGGCAACGCGACCAGGCAAATTGTCAGAGCTAAGAAAAGACGACGTTTCATTGACACTCCATCTCCCTCTCCTTTGGGAGAGGGCTGGGGTGAGGGTTTTAGCGTAAGAGAAGAAGAAGAATCCTTCTTTTCTTAGCCACTAGGCCCTCACCCTAACCCTCTCCCACGGGGAGAGGGGAAAATCTCAGAGTCTCCGATAAAGCCACTCCGGCACCGGATACTTCCTCTTATTCATTACAAATCCGAGGAAATTCCCGCCGGCGGTTTCAATCGTTCGCTGTGCATTAAGAATCTCATCGCGCCGCGACTCGCCGGCATCAACTACGACCACGACCCCGTCGACGCTTGAGGCCAGCACCGCCACGTCGGCTGAATCTTTCAGCGACCGACAATCGACAAGAATGTTGTCAAAACTGACGCGCAAGGCGTCGATCGAATCGAGGCCCGTATCGATTTGTTCGCCGTTCTGGGGTATGCGCATCAGGAACGAGCGCTTCGCTTCCGGCGCGTGATGATTGCCGTTTCCGTTGCGTCGCTTCGTCGCCGGCAATATCCAGAGGTTGTCGATGTTCGTCGGATGACAATTCCAGGGCATCTGCAAGTAATCCTCGACGCCCAGGCGCTGCAAACGATCCGAATCGATCACCAGGGTGCGGCGACCCGTGTGACGGGCCAGCTCGACCGCAAACAACTGGGCCACTTGCGCCGCGCCGTTGCCTGCCGATGCGGACGCAAAAGCAATCGCGGAACCTTCGCGCAGCCGCTGCGATCCGGTTTGCAAACTCGCGAGCAGCAACTGCAGGTTGTGCTGCTTGTGACCGTTTGATTCGATCTGCGCACTAGCCATGGCGGGTTCGACAATTTGTTCTTCAGCTACCAAGTTTCGTTCCTCTAATTTTGCTGCTCAGCGACAGGTTGAGCTTCCATGACTCTGACTTCGCGCGGGCGAGGCTTCAGCACGCGGCGACCCTTCGCCGGCACCGTGGCCAACACCATGGCGCCGCTTAGCGCTTCCAATTGTCGCGGCGTATGGACCACGTCGCTCAACAACTCTGCGG
>DATLVM010000273.1:0-6588 GCA_035577445.1 Pyrinomonadaceae bacterium | reverse complement strand
CGCCGCCGGCTGAGCGACCAAACTCAGGCGCAAACGAATTCGTTACGACCTGAAACTCCTGGACTGCTTCCTGACTGACCGTGGAACGCGACGCATTGACTGAGTTATCGGTGTTGTCCGCGCCGTCCACCTGCACAAGGTTCGATCGTCCGCGCTGGCCACCGAAATTCAGACCCGTAGTCGGCGCCGGCCCAATCGGGCGGCCGTTATCGCGGCCCACGGTCGAAGTCGTCAACGCAAATGAAAGATAGTTGCGCTCGTTAATCGGAAGATTCTCGATCCGCTGCTGATCTACAACCGACGAGATCGTGGTGTTTGTCGTCTCGACCAGAGTCGGAGCAACCGACGTCACGGTCACGGTGGCGGAAAGCTCGCCGAGTTCCAGCGGAATGTCTTGATTGATTGTTTGACCGACGGTCACCTTCACCGAAGGGATGATCGCCGTCTTGTAGTTCGAAGCTTTGACCGTGACCTCATAATCACCGGGCGGCAGGTTCACAATCTTGTAGTAACCGTCGTCGTTGGAAGTCGCTTCGCGCGCGACGTTCGTGGCACTGTTGCGCGCCGTAATCGAAGCATTCGGCACGGCTGCTCCGTTTGGATCGCGCACTGCGCCTTGTAAGTCTCCAGCGTTCGATTGCGCCTGCGCCATCGCAGCGCTAACAACCATGAGGACAGTCACGCACACAAGCAGAACTCGCATCGAAGTTCGATACCACCGGCCGAGGGACCAAGACATCTTCGTTTCTCCTTAATTGGTTACGTCGGAATCCGCACTGAGAATAATGCTAATGCAAACGCAAAGTTGCACAAGTCTAACAAGCTGACTGACTATGTGTCGGCTGCGAGGTTAGGAGCGATAACGAACCATGAATGTTTGTGCTCGCCGACAGTTTGATGACGGAAACAGCTTAATGACTCAACTCGTTTCGGAGACGCATGCCGTTTTTACCCTAAAAAGAGTTATGAGGCAAGAATTAGTTTCCGGGCGAATCTGAGTGCTTAAACGTTAAGAAGAGTAATAAGTTTCACGAGCAGCGCCTCGTGTTGCACGCGCCAGACGGCGGCGCAGGCGATCGCTGGCGGCGAAAAGAGTGATCGCAAGTTCCGCGAGCCGGGGAACAAAGGCAGCTTTGCGCAGCAGCGAACAAATTCGCAGGCGCGAATCGAATGTGCGCTGATAGGCTGCGCGATAATTCGCAGCCAGGTCTTCAAGAGTTCGCGACTCTGGACGTGCATTCAGATAGTTGGCTGTCGCTCCGGCTGCGAGCTCTCCACTCTGCAGGGCCATCAGCATTCCGCTGCCCGTGAAAGGATCGATGAACGAGGCCGCATCGCCAATCGCCAGCAAGCCTCTAACAGGTGCGACTTCATGCCGGCCAAATCCTTCGAGCGCGACCGCGAGCCAGGGTGATGCGAGGCGCGCCGTTGCCAGAGTTTCATTCGCGCGCGCGTTTTGACGAACGATTTCGCGAACTACTCGATCCGCGTCCGCCTCACACGCGCGCACATCGTGCGCGGAGGCAATGAAGCAGAGGTTGCTCAAGCCGTTCTCGATGCTGCTCAAGCCACCGTACCCGCCGCGATAGAAATAGATCTCGCAAGCGCCGGCAGCAACGCGCGTGTTTTCAAGATGGGCTTTGAAAGCAATCATCGGCGGCCGTCGATCGCGTTTCGTGTTTGGTTTTGAGTTGAGATGGCGCGCCAACGCGCGCGTCCGACCCGTGGCGTCGATCGTAATTGCGGAGCGAAAATCTTTTTCGCTACCGTTGTACTTAATTGTGATGCCGCAAACCTTCTCGTTTTCAAACACCAGGTTCGTCGCGTGAGCATTCTCGAGAACATCTACACCAGCATCACTCGCGCGCCGCAGCAGGCGCTCATCCATCTCTGCCCGGCTGAGCCCTAAAGCGCCGTGCGAAGATCCAAACCATGAGCTGGGAACGCTCGCGCTCTTTCCAGTGCGCGAATAGAAAACGGTTTCGCTCAACGTTGCCGGGCGCGCGGCGAACATCCGATCTGCGACACCTAATCGTTCGAAAAGATCTGCGCATTCGGGTGAGATAAACTCGCCGCAGAGTTTCGCGCGCGGAAATTTCTTTTGTTCGACCAGCAGCACACGCGCGCCATGCAGCGCGAGATTAATGGCCGCGCTCGATCCAGCGGGCCCGCCACCCGCGATGATGACATCGTAATCGTTGTTGACGCTCATGATTGTGTTCCCTCTCCCACTGGGAGAGGGTTAGGGTGAGGGCTTACCGTGACATACCTAAAACTTTTTGCTTTCGCGAGGCTGCGCCTCGCGCAGAATTAAAGTGAGTAGGCCGCGCGTTAAGCTGCGCACCCTCACCCTAAGCTGCGCACCCTCACACCCTGCCTTCTCCCATTGGGAGGGGACCAACATACTTGAGCACTCCACAGCCTTTCAGCGCCCGCGCTTGGCGCTCATAACTCAACCAGCTGCGGAGCAGCGGTGAGAGTTAAGCCCAACGCGAGGCTTTGCGAGCGTTGGGTTACGCACGAAAATTTGTCCAGAGCTGCGGAGCAGCGATGACTCAGTCTGATCGCAAGGCACAAATCATGCAAGAATTCTATCGCCGCTCCGCGGCTCCGAAATTACGGTGACTTTCTACCCAAGGCTCGCAGACTCGCCTCGGGCCGGAGCTCTGGCCGCTGCTCCGCAGCTGATTGCGCAACTGACTCAAGTGACTCTTAAAATGCTGTGGATTACTCAAGTATGTTATTCCCATTGGGAGAGGGAGAAACAGCACTCAAGATCAACCTGGCCGGAAAGTGCTTATCAATCTCCAAGTGGCTCAGTCCGGCCTTGCGACCAAGCCCTTTCATTTCTTCCGGCGTCCAGCTCTTCAATATTGATAACGCGCCGTCTTCGCGCAACAGACGATTGTGCAGGAACAATCGACCGATGGTTGTGTAGAAGAAATACGCGACCGGGCTGCGCTCCAAGTCGATCACGAAGATTCCGCGACGCGCGACCCGCGCCATCTCGCGCAAAATCTCAACGGCGCCTTCATTGTCGAAATGATGCAGCGTCAAAGACTGAATCGCATAATCGAACGCGTCATCGCCAAACGGCAATCGAAATCCGTTACCCTGCACCGCAGCGATCTCCGGATAATCATGCGACTCTTCGAGAATCGATTGCGCCGATCGCTGGTTCAATTCAAGTCCGGTAAAGAATCCAACTCGATTCGTCACGCGAGCCCACTTCGCCGCGACGCGTAGCAATTCGCCTGAGCCCGCGCCGACATCGAGCACCGAAAACGATCGCAAATCGGCGCGCTCAATCTCCTTCAGCAGCGAATCGCGCAGCGCATTAGCATCGCCCAGCCATTCGTTGACGCGTCGCAACTCGACCAGGCAACCTTCGTATTCTTCAGGCGTGTAGGTCCCTTTGTCGAGGTTTTCCGGTTCGAGACTTCTGTGGCGAAACTTCTCCAGCATATCTTCGTGGCACAGACTTTAGTCTGTGTACCATGATCTAGGAATCAACGAATCACAGACTGAAGTCTGTGCCACCAATTAATTAAGCGCGCAGCACGCGCATCATGTCTTCATGAATCAAGCCATTGCTGGCGACGACTGGGGGTTTGTGAATGTCAATTGGGCCGCCTTCATAATTCGTGATCCGGCCGCCTGCTTCTTCGATGATCAGCGCGCCCGCGGCAACGTCCCACGGTTTGAGTCCTTCTTCCCAAAATCCGTCGAAGCGGCCCGCGGCAACGTAAGCCAGATCGAGCGCCGCCGCGCCGTCGCGCCGCACGCCCTGCGCGTTCATGATGAAGTTCGCGAAGTGTTGCGCGAATTCGTTTCGCTCGCGCACATCGTAGGGGAAACCGGTGCAGAGGAGCGCGCTCTTTAATGTTGGCGTGGGCGAGACGTGAATGCGACGACCATTGAGCGAAGCGCCCCGTCCGCGTTCGGCGCTAAACATTTCGTCGAGCATTGGGTTGTAAACGACGCCGATCTCCAGACGGCCCTTGCATTCCAAACCAATCGAAACGCAATAACAGGGATAGCCGTGCGCGTAATTTGTCGTTCCATCGAGGGGATCGATTATCCAGCGCCAATCGCTTTCCTTTTCACGATCCGCAGGTTCGCTCGCGCCTGATTCTTCCGCGAGGATCGCGTGCCGCGGGTAGTGAGTCTTGATGCGATCGATGATCAGCCGTTCAGACGCGAGATCTGATTCCGTGACCAGATCCAATTCGCTCTTATTACTGATTTGCAGGGCGCGGCCGAAGCGCTCGGCCAACAGCCGGCCCGCATCACGCGCAGTTTGAATCGCGAAGTTAAGCAATAAAGACCTCTGGTTGCAGGAATAACTGAATATGAGGATAGCTTAATTCGCTGGCGGCGTCGTAATCGAGGGCGGAAGCGAGACGCGATCCCCGGTGACTTGATCAAAGAAGTGTGACTCGCGCATGTCGAGCTTCACCCAAACTGTTGCGCCTGGTTCGGCGCGGAAATCACTCGCAGCTCTGGCGATGATGCGGTTGCTTTCGAGATCGAGAAACACGAACGTTTCGCTACCCATTAATTCCGTCACGTAAACGGTCGCGGGTATCAATCCGGTTTGCTGAACATTCGACACCTCGATATTTTCAGGGCGCAGTCCCAGAGTGATTCCTTTCGCCGTAGCGGTTTGTGGTGTGTCGATATCGAGTGGCAATGGCAATCCGTCTGCGGTGAAGCAGCGCGTCGCCGTGTCAATCCGTCCATCGATGAAGTTCATCGCCGGACTGCCGACGAATTCGGCAACGAAACGATTTGCGGGTCGATGGTAAATCTCGAGCGGGGCAGCGAGCTGCTGCAACCGGCCTTTATTCATAACCGCCACGCGATGGCCCAGCGTCATCGCTTCGGCTTGATCGTGAGTCACATAGACAGTCGTCGTGCCCAACTGCTGTTGTAAACGCTTCAACTCGCCACGCATTTGCAGACGCAGCTTCGCGTCAAGATTCGACAACGGCTCATCCATCAGGAAGGCTTTCGGATGACGCACAATGGCGCGCGCGAGGGCGACTCGCTGGCGTTCACCACCTGAAAGTTCGCGCGGTCTTCTATTAAGCAAGGATTCGATCTCGAGCATCGCGGCCGTTTGATTCACCTGCGTTTGAATTTCCGCGGGCGCGAGTTTTCGCACGCGCAACGGATACGCGATGTTCTCAGCGACAGTCATGTGTGGATAGAGAGCGTAGCTTTGAAAGACCATCGCGACGTCGCGCTTCTGCGGCGGAAGATCGCTGACGCGCTGACCATCGATCTCGATTTCACCGGCAGTCGGTTGTTCCAGCCCTGCGATCATTCGCAGCGTTGTGGTCTTGCCACAGCCGGACGGCCCGAGGAGAACGACGAACTCGCCGTCATGGATGTCGATGGACAGATCGTTGACGACGTTCAGGGCGCCGTATCGTTTGGTTATGTTTTGAAGGAGTATTCCCATTCGAAGTGGCACAGACTTCAGTCTGTGATTTAGTTTCTTAACCCTCAAGTTAACTCTCGAAATTCGTTTAAGCCTCTTCGCGTTCTTTCCGCCGCCGAAGACCACGGCCAGTCTTTAGGTTGCTTCACTAGACCAGCTTTCACAGGATTGTTTTCTATGTATCGAACGATGCGAACGAACTCAGCCCGATCGCGACACCAGTGGTCAAACACCTCGTCCTGCCAAAAGGTCTGCCCGGTTCGCCCAAGGATACGGTTGGCTTCGCGCGCAGTGAAACCCTTCAGATGTTTGGTTATGGACGCAATCGTTGTTTCATCTTTAGGCTTCAAGAAAACGTGAATATGATTTGCCATCACGACGTAGGACCACAACTTGTAAAGGCGCGCATACCTTTCGAGTAAGGCTTGCTGAACCAGGTTGGCGACGTCGATCTGCTTTAGCCATAGCGGCCCTGTCGTTGCCCTATCGAGGATTGCGTCGACGCGTGCAAAGAATCTTTTGTATTCCATAATCTGAACATCCGTTGTCCACCCACTATCCAAAATCGCTTTCCGCTTGGACATCTGTTCACGGAGCGACCGTAGTTGCCGCAAAACAACCTGGGGTAATGATCCAGTGAGCCGCCAAGTGAGAAAGATAGAGCTGCCCGCTGGGTGCCAATGTGGCAGATTACGATGATAGAAAATCTTCTTCTCCATTGTGGGTTCACGCGATAAGAACGTCTGACAACACAGACTGAAGTCTGTGCCACTCACGACCTGACAACACAAACTGAAGTCTGTGCCACTTCATCCTTTCACAGCCCCCAGCGATAATCCTCTTACAAGATACTTCTGGACTGCCATCGCGAACGCGAGGATCGGAATCATGGCGACGACTGCGGCGGCACTCATCGCGCCCCATTTGATGCCGTACTGGGTGACGCGCCCCGCGATGCCGACCGGCAGAGTCATCGCGTCATCCGTCTGCGTCAGCACGAGCGCGAACAAGAATTCATTCCACGAAACAATCAAACAGAACACAGCGGTGGCGGCGAGGCCTGGCGCCACGAGCGGCAGAACTACACGACGAAGAGCTCCCATGCGCGAATCGCCGTCAACCAACGCCGCTTCTTCGAGATC
>DATLVM010000272.1:0-5367 GCA_035577445.1 Pyrinomonadaceae bacterium | reverse complement strand
AAATTTGAGAAATGAGAAATGAGAAATGAGAAATGAGAAATGAGAAATGAGAATTGAGAATTGAAATCTGAAATCTGAAATCTGAAATCTGAAATCTGAAATCTGAAATTTGAGATTCGGAATTTGAGAAAGAAGCAATGAGCGCAATCGTCGAGCGACAACCACAGAGCACATCTCGCCGCAACAAGATAATTGGTTGGGCGGTCGTGGTGATCCTGCTGGGACTGTTTGCGTACTCAGTTCAGGATTGGCATCAGCTTTGGAAGGTGGCCTCCGCGCCTGACAATATCCCGATCGTCGCGATGCTGTTCCTCGTTCCGTTCTTTACCTGGCTGGGAATCAAGCAGGCGAAAGCAAATGATCGTCTGATCGTCGATCTCGAAGACGATAAAGACCTCGCCAAATCTCATCATCGCAAAGCTGAACCGTGGCGTCCGGGTTGGGCGAAAGAGCTTCACGTCTGGCCTTATCTGGTGCGCATTGAATTTCTGGCGGCCGTCATTGTGACGGTCGTTTTGTATGTCTGGTCGATTACGCTGAACGCGCCGCTCGAAGAGCCGGCGAATCCGAACCTGACGATGAATCCGTCGAAAGCGCCGTGGTACTTCCTCGGATTGCAGGAGATGCTCGTTTATTTCGATCCGTGGATCGCCGGCGTGGTAATGCCTTCGATCATCATGATCGGACTGATGGTGTTTCCGTATGTCGATTCAAATCCGCTCGGCAACGGTTACTACACGCTGCGCCAAAGACGATTTGCCGTGAACATGTTTGGTTGGGGGTTCCTGATGTGGATTCTGCTGATCTTCATCGGAACATTTATCCGCGGGCCAGGCTGGATTTGGTTCTGGCCGGGCGAAACCTGGGACCACAACACCGTGGTGTTCGATCGCAACCGCGACCTGCACGAGATTGTCGGCGGCATTCCCGGGCTCGGATTTCTCAATACCAGTTGGGTTGCCAAGGCGATTTTTGGCGCGATCGTGGTCGGCGCTTTCTACATTATCGGCGCGCTGTTCTTTCATTGGCTGATGAGGCGCGGGCCGCTCAGACCGAGCTATCTGCTGTCTCCAAAGAAACTGATCGCCTGGGCGCGCGAACCGGATCCGTTTGAAGAGAAGCTGCTGGCCAACACCAGCCTGCTGCAGTATGTGACGTTCCAGTTTTTCGCGATTAGCGTGCTGCTGGCGATGCCGGTGAAGCTGTTTCTGCGACTCGTATTTACGATCAAGTACGTCTGGGTAACTCCCTGGTTCAATATCTGATTGAGTATTCGACAAACTTCAGTTTGTCTGTGGTTGGGGTCAACTAAGAGCGACATAGAGCTGACAAACTTAAGTTTGTCTTACAAGGAATCTAAGCTGTGGCCGAATCGACTGATCGCATCGAATCGCTGGTAAAAAAGGACGCTGAGCCGCAGCGCGATCCGATCGTGAGCCGATCGACCAGCGCGATCCTCCTCATCTGCACCGTCTTGTTGATGCTGTCCGCCGGCTGGGCCTTGTACGACGAAGGCTTTGGCCAGAGACCGTGGCGGCCAATGCAGCGCGAATTCGTGCGCCGCTACACCGCTTACCTGCGAAGTCTGAGGGCCCGAACGCGCGAAGACGAGGCCGGCGTAAAGCAGACGCCCGAATATCAGCAACTCGATGAAGAAGCGAAAGCTTCGCTCGACAAAGTTAAAAGCGACGTCGCGGACATAGACAAGCGAGTCGGTGCGATTCAGGCGAAACTCGATGCCGTCACCGATCCTTTCCAGAATCAACGCGGCCGCATCGTGGTCATCACCTTTAAGCTCGAGACTTCACCCAAGGGCAGTTTTTGGGAGCGCTATTTCAAAGGCCAGCTCGACTCGAAAAAGAAAGAGCAAGTGACTTTTGAGATGGCGGACGACAACGGGAAGGCGACCCGGCAGAAAATGGATTTCGCTCAGCTCGAGAAAACCTTTAACGATCTGCGCGATGAAAAGGCAAAGGTGCTCGGCGAGAAAGCTGAGTTGCTGAAAGAGCCGACCGAGCTGGCGAAGAAGCGTGATGAGTATCTGAAAAATCACGTCGCGCTGCTGCCGCGTAAGAACATCGACGATCTGATCAAGAAGAACCAGGACGCGTTTGATTACACGATCCTCGGTCACCAGCTAAACGTCAATGAATACGGCATCGTCGATCGCTGCGAGATTTGCCATCTGGGCACGCGCGAGCCTTTGCCGATCAAAGCTTCTGACATGGCGCCGAATGGTCCGGGCAAGAAGCCCGACGAGCTTGCCGCCGCATTTGTCAGCCATCCGCGCAAGGAACTCCTCCAGATTCATAATCCCGAAAAATTTGGCTGCTCAGCTTGCCACGGCGGCAACGGCCGCGCGACCACGAGCACGGTGAAGGCCCACGGTCAGAATCCATTCTGGCTGCACCCGCTGTTTCACAAAGAGAACACTGAAGCCGGCTGCCAGATGTGCCATGCGAACGATCGCGTGACGCAGGGCGCCGACACTTTGAACCTGGCGAAGGACCTTTTCTATCAGCGCGGTTGTGTGGGCTGCCATCGCATGGAAGCTTTCGATCGCGAAGCCGATGCGTTGACCAACGCGCGGCAGCAGATTTCGCAACTGCAAGAGCAGATCGGCGCGAATGATCGTCAGGCACGGCTCGATACCGACGCCAGCGCGAACGCGACCGATGATGCAGAAGTGCAGAGACTGCTCGCACATGCTGAATCGCTCAGGGTGCAAAGCAGTCAATTGGCGGCGCGGATCGATGAACTGAATCTGCAAACTCGATATCTGCAACAGGATCAGAAAAAGGTCGGACCGAATCTGAAAGACTTGCGCCTGAAGGTGCGCAAGGATTGGATTCCGCTCTGGCTGAAAGATCCACAGGCATTTCGTCCGGGCACGAAGATGCCGACGTTCTGGCGCTTCCAGGTTGACGAAGACGGCGATGATGACTTGAAGGCGGTGGCCGCGTATCTATGGCAGAACAGCTTTGACGGCAAAGTTCCTACGCAACAGCCGGGCGACAAAACTCACGGCAAAGAATTATTTGAATCGCGCGGTTGTCTGGCTTGCCATTCCATCGGCGAGGGCGACACCCGAATGGGCGGCACGTTTGCGGCCGACCTGCAGCGTGTCGGCGAGAAGGCTAACTACGATTACATCGTGCGCTGGATCTACAACCCGCGCGAACGTTGGGCGCCTTACTGCCCGAAGGAGAAGCGTGATCTGACGCCGGAAGATTACGCGAACCATAACCTGCCGTACCTGTTCGATACCGAACTTCATTCGACCTGTCCGAATGACGGCGCTGAGCTGCAAGTCCAGAACATGACGGTGATGCCGAACCTGCGTTTGTCTGAACAGGATGCGCGCGACATCGCGTCTTACATCTTCTCGCTTTCATCCGCGCCTGCGGCGACCGACGTTTCATTCATGGACGATCCCAACCTCGCTGAGAAAGGGAAGGCGGAGATCAAGCAATATGGTTGCGCGGGCTGTCATGAAATCAAAGGCTTTGAAGAAGAGCAGCGCATCGGCAAAGAGTTGACGACCGAGGGCGCGACGCCGCTCGAGCGTTTGGACTTTGCATTGTCAACTCAGGATGCTGAGTACGGCCGTGAGCCAAAGAACGCTGAAGGGCAGCCGCTCGTCACGCACAAAGGTGAAAAAGAGAAGGAGTGGTACAACCACCGCGGCTTCTTTGAACACAAGCTCGCTGATCCTTCCGTTTACGATCGCGGCAAGTCGCAGTATCTCGAGCCGAAAGATCGTCTGCGCATGCCGCGACCTTACCTGACTGAAGAATGGCGCACCGGATTGACGACCCTTTTGCTCGGCAGTATGGGCGCCGAAGGCGCGAATGTTCCCGCATCGCTTTTCTACAGTCCACAGGACGCGCGGCGACAGGACATTCAAAACGGCTGGTGGGTAATCAAGAAATACAACTGCATGGGCTGTCACGTGCTGCAGCCGGGACAGCAGGTCAGCGCCTACAACAACGCGGCTGAGCCCGCCATGGTGCAGGGAACGGTCTTGAATTCGCTGGCATTCTATGCCAACGCGAAAGAGTTCCTGCCGCCAATGCTGACCAGCGAAGGCGCGCGTGTCGATCCGGATTGGCTGATGAAGTTCTTGAAAGATCCTTCGTTGATGAAACCGGACGAGAAGCCGATGGTGCCTTCGTCGGCGCCTGCGCCAACTAGCGGTGCGGCCAAGCCGGCATCGTCACCTGCAGCATCGCCGGCGGCCCCGAGTCCGACTTCGACTGCGGCGAGCACAGCGGCAGCAAACGACATGCGCGGCGGACGATTATTGCCGCAATGGGGCCAGAATCGAAACGGCGTGCGGCCGTACATTCAGGTGCACATGCCGACGTTCAATTTTTCGCCGAATGAATTGCGTGTGCTGGTGCGGTTCTTCATGGCTGTGTCTTCACAGAACGAGCCTTACATCCCCGAACAGATGAAGCCGATGACCGAAGCTGAGAAGTCGATCGCGCGCAACATCTTCGTCTCGGGCACGCCATGCTTGAAGTGTCACATCACTGGCGAGCCTACACATGATGCAAAAGCAATTGCGCCGAACTTCCTGCTGGCGGGCGAGCGCTTGAAGCCTGATTGGGTCTTCCGTTGGTTGCTAGACCCGGCGCAGATCGCTCCGGGCACCGCAATGCCGAGCAGCTTATTTAAGAAGAACCAGGACCATTGGGTGGTGAATCTGCCGAATCCGCCTTCGGATGTCGCGAACTATCATGATGATCACGCGCGTCTGCTGGTGCGCTACATGTTCTTGATGACGCCCGATGAACAGCGGCGGCTTTTGGCTGCGACGCCCGCGCCGGCCGCCGCACCTGCGGCAACTCCGGCCGCCGCGCCGGCAGCGCAGAAAACCGGACGCACAAACACAAAGCGCAAAGGCAAAGAACAGTTGAGCCGCAATCGATTGAATGGTAGCCGCGGACGTTTAAGCCATCACCGGATTCGCTATTACCACGCGCCGCCGAGCTGATGTGCGATGGGTACGCAGCCGTCACGGCTGCTTCGCTTTTTTCCGAACGAAGCAGCGGGCGAGACGCCCGCATACCGCGGCTACCTTTAGCGTCGTTAACTAAGGTATGCTTGGTTAAATCAAATAGCTTTCTTAATTTTTGGAGGACTCAAAATATGTTGAGTAAAAGCACAAGATTGTGGCTGGGATTGATTATCGCCATTAGCCTGCTCTCGCTCGCGTCGGCCTGCGGGAACAAGGGAGGCGACGAAGCCGAAGACAGCGGCACGCCGACCGGTAAGACCTACACCGCGAAAGGCAACGAAGGTACGATCTCGGGAACGGTTTCCTACAATGGCGCAGCGCCCGAAGCAAAGAAGATCGACACG
>DATLVM010000271.1:0-9280 GCA_035577445.1 Pyrinomonadaceae bacterium | reverse complement strand
TACGCGATGGCGCGCGATGGATTGTTCTTTTATGGCGTGGCCAAATTGAATCGGCAACATGTACCGGCGATCGCTTTGATTGCGCAGGGAATTTGGGCGTGCCTTCTGACGCTGCCGCGTACTGTGGCTATTGATCCCAAGACGGGCGCGATTACCTACGGCAATGTCTATACCCAATTGCTTGAGTACATCATCTCGGCTGATTTGATCTTCTACGCGTTGATGGTGGGCGCGGTGATTCTGATGAGGCGCAAGGCCCCGCAACTCGAGCGGCCTTATCGCACATTCGGCTATCCGATTGTGCCAATCATCTATATCGCCATGGCCGTGATTATCGTTTTGGATCTGGCGTATCTGGCGCCTTACACGTCAGGCATTGGTTATCTGCTCGTGCTCAGCGGAATTCCGGCTTACTTGATTTGGCGAAAGAGTGCGGCGGCTCAATCCGTCAGCGATGCGTCGAACTTACAAGTTGAAGAGGGGGGTGACTGACAGAGATTAGACGTTGGCAGTACTCGTCGCTGAGGTCGCGAATGCTTTCAATTGCACCAGCGCTGGAGGAGCTTCCGCCAGCCACGTCGTCGGGCAAACACCACAACGCGTGCATTGATTGACCGAAGGGCATGGAGCAGTCGAACGAGCTTCGTGAGCACGTTCGTGTTCGCGTTCCATAAACGGCCGGCCTAAACCTGCATCGACGATCTCCCACGGAAGAATTTCGTCATGAGACCGAGTACGGCTGGTGTGAAAAGCGGGATCGATTCCGGTTTCGCGAATTGCCCCGTTGAGGTCGCCGTGCAGGCGTGCGGTCGCTTCGATCACTTTGGCGATGCGGCGATCGCCTGATGAGAGCAAAGCCTGTTCGTGAGCGATGCGCGACGACATCGCGCGCACCTCGACGTTCGGGATGCGCGACAGCTTCTTGCTGACATATTTCAAACGGCGCTTCAATTCTTTCTCTTCGCAAATCGGTTCCCACTGAAAAGGCGTGTTGGGCTTCGGCACAAATCCGTTCAACGACGGGATGATCTTGCCGGCGTAGCCAAACCGCTTGCCCGCTTCAAGCATTCGATCCTTGATGCGCTCAACCAAGACGATCATCTCGTCGAGATCTTCGTCAGTTTCGGTTGGCAAACCAACCATCATGTAGAGCTTGATTGTCAGCATGCCGCGATCGAAGACCGCCCCGCAGATATCGACAATCTCATCATTCGTAAGGTTCTTGTTGATGACCCGGCGCAGGCGATCGGAGCCAGTTTCGGGCGCCACGGCGATTTGCTGATCGCGAGATTCGACCAGTGCGTCGAGCAGTTCATCCGAGATTTGATCCAGGCGTAGCGATGAAACCGAAATCCGATAATCCATCGCGCGCAGGCCCTGGAGAATTTCGCTAATCTCCGGATGATCACAGACTGCGGTCGAGACTAAACCGATCTTGTCGGTCTTGCCGCGCCAGGCAGCGGCCTTCGCGAGAATATCTCGTGCGGGCACGACGCGCGGCGGCCAGTAGTTATAGCCGGCCCAACAGAAGCGGCAGCCTTGCGAACAGCCGCGCGAAATTTCAACCAGGAAACGATCGCCCATCTCGGCTTGGGGCGCGAAGATAGTGGTTGAAGGCGCGAACACTTCATCACGGCGCAGTTGTTCGACGAGATCGAATTGCTGCTTTTTGATCGCGCGCCGCAGCGATCCTTCCTTCGGATTCTCTGCCGAGATGGCGCGGCCAACGCGCGCCGGAACGCCCTCTTCCGTCGGCGTGTAGGTGTTCACCGTGCCGTCGTCGTTGTAGCCGACGAAGTAGAGCGCCGGAACGTAGAAGCCCCGACCCTGTCGCGCGAGCGCCAGCAGCAATTCTCCTTTCGAATCGTTTTCGAAGATTGCATCGACAAGTTTCGGTCCGAGAACTTCACCTTCGCCGACGCCAATCACATCAGTGAATTCGGCAATCGGTTCAGGATTAAGAAACGAAGCCGCACCGCCCATCACGATCAGCGGATCGCGTTCCGTTCGATCTTTCGACCATAAAGGCACGCCACTCATCTGGAGCATGCGCGCCATGTTGACGTAATCGGTCTCGAAAGAAATTGAGAAAGCGACGACGTCAAAGTCGCGGACCGGAGTCTGTGATTCGAGCGAGAGGAGAGGGGTGCGCGTGCGTTGGTATTCAGCGAGTTCGTTTATTGCCCTGACTGCGATGTTTTGCCTGACCCCGTAACCTGAACTGTTGGGGGAGTACTCGGTGTCAGAAGCCCGGCCGTGAGGGAGGGCTCGGTTGCGAAGGTTGCCCTTACTGGCACCCCGCGCGAGTTGCTCGCGCGGGGACCCCGCCTTGACGCGCGGGCTTCTGACACGCTCGCTGGCTGAGCTGCCCTCGCTTACGCTCGGGCTTCTGACACTGTCCGGCAGGAACACTCGCTCGCACGAAACTTCCGGGATGTTGTTCAAGAGTTCATACATCGCCTGAAAGCCAAGGTTCGCCATCCCGATGGAATAGACGTTGGGATAACACAGCGCGATGCGCAGTTGCGCGCCACGCTTCAGCACCCAGCCGTCTTCCGAGGCGAGCTTTCGCTTGTAGCTTTCGACGATCTTGTTCATTAAACGGTAATGCGACAACCGCACTCCAGCTCAATCACGACCGGAGATTTATGCTGTCTAATTCCATCGTGACGACGGTGGGTTACGCTTTGAGTGCGCGGATCGAAAAGGATGCCGTTGGTGATTTCCAACTTGACGCCCACGTCATCAGCCATCTCAACGAGATCTTCAAACGTGAATGTCTCTCCGATTTTCATGCGACTTGCTATTTTCCCCGTCTATCCGTGCTGCACAGTCTCAAGAAAAGCTTTCAACTTTCTTGAGCGCGAAGGATGACGCAGCTTGCGCAGCGCCTTGGCTTCGATTTGGCGAATGCGTTCGCGGGTGACCGCAAAATGCTGCCCAACTTCTTCGAGAGTGTGTTCGGATCCAGTCGTGCCGAGCCCAAACCGCATCTTGATCACTTTCTCTTCACGCGGCGTCAGCGTGGCGAGCACTTCATCAGTGATCTCGCGCAGGTTCGAAGCGACGACGGCGTCTGAAGGATTCAGGATCGATTTGTCTTCAATGAAATCGCCGAGGTGCGAATCTTCTTCCTCACCGATCGGCGTTTCGAGAGAGATTGGCTCCTGGGCGATCTTCAAAACTTTGCGCACCTTCGAGACGGGAATGTCCATCTTCTTGGCGATCTCTTCGCTGGTGGGTTCGCGACCGAGTTCCTGCACCAATGCGCGCGAAGTGCGGATGAGTTTATTGATCGTTTCGATCATGTGCACCGGGATGCGAATCGTGCGGGCCTGATCGGCAATAGCGCGGGTGATCGCCTGGCGAATCCACCACGTCGCGTAAGTCGAGAATTTGTAGCCGCGTCGCCACTCGAATTTATCGACGGCCTTCATCAAACCGATGTTGCCTTCCTGAATTAGATCGAGGAATTGCAGACCGCGGTTCGTGTATTTCTTCGCGATTGAAACGACCAGTCGGAGGTTAGCTTCAACCAGTTCGCGCTTTGCCTGGCCCGTCTGATGTTCGCCAGTGACGATGGCTTGCAAGCAACGCTTCACTTCTACCGGCGAGATGTGATGCTCTTCCTCGACCATTTGCAAACGCTTCTTCGCGGTCGAAACGTGTTTCTTATAAAGCTTGACGTCGTCAGCTTTGAGTCGCTTCTTCGTCAGCCGATCGCTGTAGGTTGAAAGTTCGCGCTCCGCCGAGCGCACTTCCTTCTGCACGTTCCGAATCGCATTGATCAGCCGTTGACGCGAGCGCTCGGTCATGTTCAAACGGCCGATCTCATCAGCAATCTCAATGCGCAGGCGGGCAACTTTGCCCCGCAGCCGCAGCAGCTTCTTAGTCTTTTTGCCGCGCAGAGTTTTAGTTTCAGTACGAAGCTTCGTCGACTCCTTCAGCGCGTTCTTGAAAATCCTGGCAATGTTTTCGATCCCCTCGACCGTCCATTGCCGATACTCATCAGCTTTGTCTTCCTCGCCGGCGAGTTCCGCTTGCTCAGAGAAGGTGACCACTTCGCGGATATTGAGCTTCATCTCCTTGAGTTCTTCACCCATTTTGATGAGTTCACCAACCGCGATCGGAGATCGTGAGATCGCTTTTTGGGTTTTGATCTGTCCGCGCTCGATGCGCTTCGCGATGGCTACTTCGCCTTCCCGAGTCAACAACGGCACGACACCCATCTCGCGCAGGTACAGCCGCACCGGGTCGTTGGTCTTTTCCAGCGCGCCCGCTGAGAGATCCAATTCCAGTTCTTCGTCACCATCTTCGTCGTCGGTCGCGATCGCCGCCGCTTGTTCGATTAAACGTTCGTCTGAATCCGCAACATGAATGTTCGACGCGTCCAGTTTCTGGAGCACGTCTTCAATGTCGTCCGGAGACACTACGTTCTCAGGCAGTTCGCGATTCAAATCGTCGTAAGACAGAAATTTCTTGTCGCCGCCCAACTGGAGCAGCCGATCCATCACATCATCTTTTTCTTCAATAGCCACGTTTGTTTCTCATCCTTTTTGCCACAAAGTCACAGAGGAAACTTGAGCCGAAAACCTACTCGAAACCTATTAATGAGTTTTCATTTCTCCGTGTCTCAGTGCCTTTGTGGCAAATCATCAATGCAGCGTTTTGCTCACCTGCGCTTGCGGCAGGTAGTTAGAGCGCTGTTTCGATAGTTCTAGTTTCTTCATTACCAACTGGTCGCGCTGCTTATCATCGCCGGCTCGATCGGCTTCCGCGATCTGCGTGCTCAACTCATCAATATCGCGATCCAGTTTCATCAGGCGCAGAGCGTCCAGGCAGCTATTCGCATCAGCTAACGATTCGTCGAAAGACTCAGCCGGTTCGGTAATCAATATGCGCGGAAGAAATTCCGTCGCCGTTCGGTTGTCCGCTGTCGCCTCGCTTAACGCCTCGTAGGTGATTTCCTTTTCGTCTTCGCCCAGTTTTTTCAGCGCGCGAAAAATCGCGGCTGTTGCTAATCCTTCGTAGTCGCCCGGTTCAAGCTTCGGCAGAATGATGTTTCGCAACTCATCATTCGCCACCAATAGCCCGAGCAGCTTTTCCTCAGCGACCGTCGCTCGAATGTCCTGCGCAAACACTCTCTGAATCCCGACATGTCGGGACGCGTCGGTGCTTGGGCCCCGCACGTGCTGCCAAAGTTCGCGCCGTTGCTCGCGCTGCACCCGCAGCGCATCCATCACTATGTCAAAATACTCGCGCTTCTGAATCCGATTCTGGACAGCGCGAACAAACGGGAACGTCTCCTCGACCGCCGCAGCCTTATCGGCTGGACTATTAAGGCTACGATCCCGTAACGCTTGATCGATCACAAATTGTATATGGGGCTGTGCCTCGCCTCGGCGTCGGTTATATTCGGAAACGCCGTGTTTTCTGATGAAATCGTCAGGATCTGCGTTGTCCGGGAGGACCAGAACCTTGACTTCGATGTCTTCTGCCAGAATCGTTTCGATCGCCCGCTTCGCCGCCTGCACGCCCGCTCGATCACCATCATAGTTGACCAACACCTTACGCGCAAACCTGCCTACTAGTTTCACTTGCTCGGGCGTTAGCGCAGTTCCCAGGCTGGCGACGATATTTCGCACGCCGTTTTGGTAGGGAATGATGAGATCGAGATAGCCTTCGACCAAAATCGCAAAGCCCTGACGCCGAATTTCATCTTTAGACAAGTGCAGGCCGTAGAGGTGTCGTCCCTTCGTGTACGCCGGGGTCTCGGGCGAGTTCAAGTACTTGGGCTCGCCTTCGGGATCGAGTGTCCGTCCGCCAAAAGCAATCGGTTTTCCCTGGGCGTCAAAGACAGGGAAGATGAGCCGCCCGCGAAAACGATCGTACGCGCCGCTGCCGTCTTCTCGCTTCACCACCAGACCGCTCTTTTCGAGCTGTTCCTGGGTCGCGCCCTTTTGACGGAGATGAGTAGATAGAGCTTCCCAACTATCGGGCGCAAATCCGAGATGAAATGTCTCGATCGTCTCTTCGATGATGCCGCGATCCTTCAGGTACTTGCGAACCGACGTTCCGGCTCGGCTTTGAAGTTGATCTTCCCACCACTGCAGTGCCCATTGGTTCAACTCAATCACGAGATCGCTGTCGCGCCTGCGCGTCTCAAAACGATCATCATCAATCATGATTGGCAGCGGGACACCCGACTTTTCCGCGACGAGCTTAATGGCTTCCGGAAAACTGATGCGCTCCATCTCCATGATGAAGTTAAAGACGGTGCCGCCTTTGTGACAGCCGAAGCAGAAAAACATCTCCTTCGAAGGATTGACGTTGAATGAAGGCTTAGTCTCTTTGTGGAACGGACAGGGCGCGCGCCAATTCGCGCCGGCCTTCTTCAACGGCACATAGTCCTGCACGATGCGGACGATGTCCGCCTGGCGCTTGAGATCGTCAATGAAGGTTTGCGGGAAACGCACTGAATTCTTCCGGCCGTTACGGCTGATCGAGGACGCGAGCGCGGGTGCGCTCGACCACGGTAGTGTGGCGATAATACTTTCGCAAGTCCGTACTGCGAGCGAAAGCGAGGACGAATTTTGCCACAGCCAGCGCGCCTTGGCGCGGTGGCCTAAAGACTACGACGCCGGAGTGGCTTTCGGGCGGATACCGATCGAGATCAAGGAAGTCTCTATCGAGCGTGAGCAGAATCCGATCAGCCGAACGTGCCGCATTGATTACTGTTCTATCATCGGCGCCGGACAATCCTTCGGCTACAACTGTGTCAACGTCATGCTGCAGTTTCTGATCCAGCTTCAGCTTCATGCTGCCGGAACCTTGCGTGCCAGCTCGGCGGCGTAAGCGATTGCCGCGCGTACGTCTTGTTCAGTCAAAGACGGAAAGTGCTGCGTGATTTCCAGCGGAGACAGACCCTCAGCCAACGAATCAAGGATGACGGCAATATTGATTCTCGTTCCATCTATACACGGTTCGCCGCCGCACACGTTTGGTTTTACAACCACACGTTTCAGTAGTGCTCGATAATCCGTGTCCGTCATGATCAACCATTCTATCTGATTTCAAGCAGTGAGGTCACCGCAGCGCTTGTTTTAACTCTTCGATTCGGAGGCGAATAGGCCAACCTCGGTTTGACGGCATTGGTCGTCGCTCATATGCTCGCGGGCAACCGTTGTGAAAATCTCAGCCACCATCATCACCTTCAACGAAGCCGGAAACATTCGCGCGGCGTGCGAGTCTGTGGCTTGGGCGGATGAGGTCGTGGTCGTCGATTCGGAATCGACCGACAACACGCGCGAGATCGCCGCTGCATGCGGCGCGCGGGTGATAACTCACCCGTGGCCCGGCTTTGCTGAACAGAAACAGTTTGCGGCTGAAGCGGCGGCGCACGATTGGATCTTCAGCCTCGACGCTGATGAACGATTATCCGATGAGCTGCGAAAATCGATCGAGCGATTGCGATCGGCGGACGAATCTCAGCTGGCCGATGGATATTCGATCGCGCGGCGCGCTTTTTACATGGGCCGGTGGATTCGCGGGGGCGGCTGGTATCCCGATTGGCAGTTGCGCCTTTATCGCAAATCGCGCGGCCATTGGCTGGGGCCGCACATCCACGAGAGTGTGAAGATGGATGAAGGTGCGCGGGTTGAAATTCTCGCGGGTGACCTCCTGCATTACACAACCGACAATCCGATCGAACATCGGCGTATGATCGAGGAGCGATACGCGCCGCTCGGCGCGCAGAAGATGTTCGAGCAGGGCAAGCGCGCCACTAGTTTAAAAGTCGCAACCATTGGTCCGGCAACTTTCATTCGCAGTTATGTTTTGAAAGGCGGATTTCGCGATGGCCGCGCGGGTTTCACGATCGCGCGCATGGCGGCCTATCACGCGCGTCGGAAATATGAATTGCTGCAGGAGATGCAGAAGCGGCTGAGGTAGAGTGTCAATACTTGGATTCAAACTCTCCTCTCCCTCTGGGAGAGGTCGGGTGAGGGTGCTTAGCATAGCGACGGCTCGTTATTAGTTTTTCTCCGCGAGGCTCCGCCTCGCGAAAGGTAAAAAGGGGTCGTGTTCGCTAAGCCCTCACCCTAACCCTCTCCCAAAGGGAGAGGGAAGATGACCCGTTCTCATCTCATTGCCTCAGCGTCACCACCGTCGCGCCGGTGCCACCTTGATCCTGCGGCGCCGCAGCAAATCGCTCGACGTGCGGATGTTCCGAAAGAAACTCTGCGATCGCCTTGCGTAACGCGCCAGTACCGTGGCCGTGGATGATGCGCAGTTCGGTAGCGCCACTTAGAAAGGCTTGGTCGAGGAACTTATCAACTATGTCGATCGCTTCGTCGGTCTTCTTCCCGATTAGGTTTAATTCGTTTCCGACGCTTGCATCACCTTGAGATCGCAGATGCAGTTCCGTTGATGCAGCCTTACTACGCAATTCTTCGAGGGGCGCTTTAACCCTCCCGCTTACGCGGGCACTGCTGACTGTGTCGCGCGAATCGCTCGTTCCCCCGACTAGTTCGAGATTCGCGAGCTTCTCGCGCATGTGAAGTGACCCGACGCGCAGCTCGGCTTCATTGCCTCTAATCCGATCGACGATTCCGGTTGAGCCAAGCGTTCGCAGCCGCACTCGATCGCCAACGCGAATATCGCACACTGGAGCGCGGGCATCCTTGCCCGCAAACCGCGCTTCCGCGCGCTCAGGATCCTGGGTTTTCAATGGCGCTTGTTCTTTGTCATCACGCACGACTTCGCCGTCGCGAATCACCCGCACCCCGCGCAGTTGATTTAGCAAGTTTTCCTCAGCGTTTTTTGACTTTCCCAAGTCCGCGCGAGTCTGTGCCCGCGCCGCATCAGACATCGCTTTGGCTGCGATTTGAGCTTCGCGTTTCAATTCTGCGGCGCGACGTTCAGCTTCGCGCTCGACTTTCGCGCGCGCGGCGCGGTCTTCGATTTTCGAAATGAGTTCGCGGCTGAGGTTTTCAAATTCAGAGACAGCCCGCGCGAGTTCTTTTTCAAACTCGTGCTGGCGTGCTGATTCGCGCCGGCGGAATTCGACGTCCAGCGAAGCAAATCGATCTGCGACGGCGGCGCGCTCGTCTTCAAGGGCCTTACGCAAAGCCTCAGCTTCTTCCGATTCGCGCTTGATCCGACGCAGATATGCAAACGCATCGAGCGAGGTTTGCTGCACGTGTTCGGACGCATTCGTGATTACTTCATTCGGAATTCCGAACCGGCGCGCGATTTCCAAACCCGACGATGAGCCGGCGAG
>DATLVM010000270.1:0-17906 GCA_035577445.1 Pyrinomonadaceae bacterium | reverse complement strand
ATCCAGTAACACCAGCACATTCGTGGGCAAGTGTTGAATGCTGCGAATCTGTTGCTGCTTTCCATCCTCCAGCACCAACACGTCGGCGACAGTCAGCGTCGGATCGTAATGGCCGTACGTGTCGGTAGCCGCTACCGGCAGACGAACCTCTTCCGTGAACACTCGGATCGGTTGGTCTTGCTCTTCCGGTCTTGGAGTCGGCGAAGGTCTGGGTCCGGCTTGCGCGAAAATGGAAACTGAAAACAGTGAAATAGCGGCGATTAAGAGGAGTGAGCGCAACATTAATATTCGTTTGCCGATTACGGTATACGGCTGGTTTGATGCGCTTGACTGTAGCTTGACGTTGCCTTGAGCGCTAAGATTACGCGCCTTTTCGCGCTTGCGCCTGCACCGCCGTAATCGCGATTGCGTCTACGATGTCTTCGGCCTTGCAGCCGCGGGAAAGATCGTTCGCCGGTCGATCAAGACCTTGCAAGATGGGACCAATCGCGGTTGCTCCGGCCAGCCGCTCAGTCAATTTGTAAGCGATATTCCCGGCTTGAAGGTCGGGAAAGATTAGAACGTTCGCGCGTCCGCCCACCGCCGATCCGGGAGCTTTGGATTGAGCGATGGCCGGCACTAGCGCCGCATCGGCCTGGAGTTCACCGTCGATTTCCAGTTCGGGCGCGCGCGCGCGAACTGTGCGCGTCGCTTCGACAACCTTATCAATCAAACGATGGCTCGCGCTGCCCTTGGTTGAGAATGAAAGCATCGCGACGCGCGGCTCGGCCTGGAGCAGCGCGCGGCAAGAATCAGCCGAAGCGATCGCGATCTCAGCCAGTTCGGCAGCGCTCGGTTCGATCACGACCCCGCAATCGGCGTAAATCATCGCGCCGTTCTGTCCTAGCGACGGATCGCGAAGTTGCATCAGAAAGAAACTCGACACGAGCTTGAATCCGGCCCGCGCGCCGATGCAGTGCAGCGCCACCCGCACCGTGTGCGAAGTCGTGTTCGTCGCGCCGGCCACTGAGCCGTCGGCGCGGCCGTCACGCACCATGAGATTCCCGTAGTACAGGGGATCGCGCAGCGCGTTACGCGCTTCATCGAGCGTCATGCCTTTCGCGCGACGAGCTTCGTACAGCAGCGAGACCATCTTCTCCAGATCGCCCGCGCGCTTATGATCAATTAATTCGACGCCGCCGAGATCCGCCCCCGCCTGTCGTGCGGCATCGCGAACTTTCTCTTCATCGCCGAGCACGGTTATCCGCGCAAGTCTCTGGCGCGCGGCCGAGCTGGCAGCGACGACTGTGCGCGGATCCTCCCCTTCGGGAAGAACGATATGCTGCGGGCTTGAAGCTGCGCGTTGGCGGATCTGATCGAGAATGGACACAGCCGGTGGTCAGTGGTCAGTAGTCAGTAGTCAGTAGTCAGTAGAATCGTAAATCTATCATGGGATAGGCCTGCTCGAAAACTTGCTTGGCCGGCACACGCTCAATTAGACTCTTGTAAAGCAGCGAACGAGTGTTGTCCGAAAGACGTATCTACAACTGACAACTGACAACTGACAACTGACAACTGACAACTGACTACGAACCAATGGCAAAGAAATCGAAAATAGAGATGAAGAGCCGCATGAAGAACCTGCTGATGTTCTTTCCGAACATGGTAGCTCTGACGGCGCGCATGATGGTCGATTCTCGCGTCCCGCGCACGGAACGCGCGCTGTTCGCCGCGGCTTTGATTTACGCGATCATTCCGTTCGATTTCATTCCCGACATGATTCCCTTTGTCGGACAGATCGATGACCTGTTCCTCATCGCGCTCACGCTGCTTCGTTTGATTGATCGCACTGACGATTTGGTCGTGCGCGAGCATTGGCGCGGAGGCGGCGACATCGTCGCGCTGGTTGAGTCAGCCGCGACCATCGCGCCGTTGTTGATGCCGCGACGCATCAGTCGGATTTTGATCTCGAGAGTAAGACCCACCGCTGACGGCACCGGATTGTTGGTGAATGCCTCGAAGCTTCAGCCGTTGATGGTTGAGGTTTCCGAAAAGGAATCCCCCGAGCGGGATCGTTTGCAGGAACTGAGCGAAGCCGGCAAGCGAGCTTCCGCTTCTCGCCGTCGCAAGAAGGCTTAGCTAACTACCTGACCATCCGGTTAACGACCAAAGTGTGAAGGTACCGTTGAACCCTTTCATTTCTACCCCGTCTTTTCGTTCCCACTTAAGATCCGAGTGTTGTTTCGCTCCGCCACTTACCAAATCTGCTTTGGCTTGATCGCTCAGCCAAATCTGCGGACCTTTGATTGATCCTACGACGCGGGCTGCAAAATTCACGGTTCCACCGAAGACATCATTCTCTTCCACGGTCATTGATCCGATGTGAATTCCAGCACGAAGTTTTATTTGGTCGTGGCCAGGATATGCTTGCAAAGCCATAGAGTAATCGAGTGCCTTACCCACTGACTTGAACGCGGCCATGAAGCTGTCCCCGATGGTTTTTATCTCGCGGCCTTTGTATTGTCCAATCAACTTCCTGCTCTGATCGAAGTGCGCGCGGCGCAACTCATCCATGCGCGCATCTCCGAGTTCCTGCCCGAGCGCTGTCGAGCCGACAACATCAGTAAAGACAATGGCCAAAGTAACGCGGTCGTCCCCTGCCCACTGCGTAAATCCGGGCGTGCTTGTTTCTCCTCGCGCCGATTCGACAAATACTTCGAAAGCACGCTGGCGATCCGCCGATCGATCCATCGCTTCGACCTTCGAAACGAATTTAAGTCGCTCGATCGGCTCCGCCAGCGAAACTCTTACTCCACAGGGACAATCAAATAGTTTCTTGCCCTGCTCACTCAGCAGCTTCACGTAGTCGTCCGGAACTGGGTGGCCGTTCGAACAAACAAAAAACCTTACCACTTCGACGGTATCCGCCAGCGCGTGGCGTTGAGCATGGACCTGAACAAACTCCTCAAAATTGAATCGCGTTTCATCGCTGGGTTGTTGCCCTTCGTGCTGATCGTAAAAGATCACCAACCGTCCGCGGGCCTCTTCGAATTCATGCAAATACAGACCACACTTGCCACCCGCCTTCGCTGTAAACACCGCAGCGTTGCGCCACATTTCCGCGCGGCCCGTAGTAAAGAGTCCGCTATGGCCGAGCCTCACCGCGAGCGTCGAGTAGAGACTTTGCACCGGGCCGTCGAACGTCATGGCCAGCGCCTTTCCCTTTGGCTCGGGCGCGGCTTCGTAATCCCGATTGAATTGTGACGGGAAAACGAGGTAACGACCGTCGGCTGCACTTTCTCTGAGGGCCAGATCGTAGCGGGCCAACTCCTCCACCGTCGCATGCAAAAGCAGTTGCTCTTGTCCGCGATCGACAATCTTCTGCTCTTTCGGCACGTAGAATTGTCCGGCCAACGCCGCCTCTTCCGCGATGGAACCAAGTCCGTCCGGCTCCTCCTTGGCGGCGTTGACCATAGCGGAAGCATAGGCATCCAATAGTTCTGGTTGGAGCAGCACGTAATCACCAAAACTCAATCGACGAATGAGATCACGGTTTTCCAGTCGGCCAATACATGTTTCGAACTGATCCGACAAATTCGCCTCTATCTTCGCTACGGTCGGATGTGAGCGGGCGAAATCGTCGAAAAGCTGACGGGCAGGAGCCACCAAACGGCCGGTCTTTTTTACTTTCAAGAGGAATGACTTGATATTGGCAAACAAGATCGAGGACGAGACTTCGGGAAGAGCGTCCCATGGAATTCCTTGCTCGATCGCTTGCCGCAGTTCCTCGATCTGCCATCCTTCTTTCGCGCTCGTTTCGAAGTATCCGTCAAATTCAAACTCTTTGAGCAATGCGTCGAGGCGTTCTTTGCTTACTGAAACAGTGCCGCGATCGTTACGCGCCGAGACAAGCAGTTTCTTCAGTGGCACTGGTGACGCTTGGCGTTGTTGCGCGAGGCGAAGCGCGCGTTCCCAGTGACGGACGCCGGCGAGCGGATCGGTCTCGCTACGCCCATCGAATACTATTAACGCCACCGCAACTTCGTTTAAGTGCAATTGATGGATCACTCGGTAGCCTGGCTGCCCGGCTAAGTCCCAGAGAAGCGCCTCCCGGGTCTGTTTCAGTTTATTGTCCAAAGCAACTTCTTGCGAACTGAATGTCCATACCTTGCGACCTGGAGTGGAATCAGTTTTCTTGTAGCGCTTTCCGTTAAGAACTAAGCTGAGTCCCGACTTCCCTACGCCCGTATCACCCAGTAGCACCACCTTCGCGTTGACGTAATGGCTGGTTTGAACCACGGGCGCTTGCCCGAGTAGGACCGCGAGGTCTAACTCCCAAATGTGGATTACACAGTCGCGTTTCTTTTCCAAGGTGCCGGAATCTGAACCGACGGTAGCTAGAAGAGGCAGGGTAGGATGGAATGCCAATCCAGGAGGCCATAAAGAATTAATTGACGGTTCCCCAATTATCGCTAGACACTCGCCAGTCTTACTATTCCAAACGCGGATAGTGTTGTCGCCACTCTTTGACCCAATGAGCAACCCGTCATTGCTGAAGGCGACACATTTTACGAAATCGGTGTGTCCCTCAATAGTGCGAATTAGAACTCCGGTGTCGACGTCCCAAAGCCGTATCGTTTTGTCTCCGCTTGCACTAGCCAACGTCGCTTGAGAAGGACCAAACTGAACGCAGAAAACCCAACCACCATGCCCTTCAATGGTCCGCAGAGTTTCCCCCGACAAAGAATCAAATAGGGCGATCTCCTTATCATTGCTTAGCGCAAACACTCCCTTCCGACCTGCATAAGCCAGACTCGTTACTAATTCTTTTGGCGCCTTGACCGACCACTTCTGTTTCATTGAACTGATGTCCGAAAGGGACACCTCACCCTTAAAATCCGCAATCGCCAAACATCGGCCGGACGAGTCAAACGTCAAGCCATACGCATTGTGATGGGCGATCGTCTTGAGCAATCTGCCACTCGCCAGATCCCAAAGCTTTACCGAGCCGTCTGTTGCGCCTTCGCTTTGGCCGCTGGCCAGCGTGCGTCCTGCTGGGTCGAACGCCACATTATGAGACTCTGCCTTTGTTACCAAAGTTCGGATCAGCCTACCGTCATCCGTATTCCAGAGTCGGATTGTTCCATCGTTCGATGGCGACGCCAGCATCCGTCCGTCCGGCGACCACGCGATGCGCCCGATGTACTCGGTGTGTCCGCGCAGCGTGCGCAGAAGCGTCACGCCCTGCGGTAGCTTCAACCCAGCGACTTCGGATTCTCGCGATGAGCGCTCTTTTTGCTTTTTCTTAGCCATAGGTGAGAATGACTGAGTAGACCATAGCCTTGCTCAAGCGCTAGCTATCAGATTCGCTTCCGTTAGGTTGCTTTTCAAATCGTCACTATCAGACGGTGGTTTGCGATTCACATGACGATAAAGAATGTCGCGCTGCTGCGGAATAAATCCCGCCTCTCTGATCAAGTAACGCAGCGTTTCTTCCGATGCGCGATTGTGCGCGCCGGCCGCGGAAACAACGTTCTCCTCGATCATGATCGAGCCCATATCGTTCGCGCCGAATCTCAATCCAACTTGTCCGAGCCGCAATCCCTGCGTCAGCCATGACGACTGGATGTTGTCGATGTTGTCCATGAAGAGGCGCGAAACGGACAGCATCTTCACGTAATCGATGCCCGTCGGCTCTTCTTTGATCTTCCGGCCGAGCGCCGTGTTCTCGCGCTGAAATGTCCAGGGAATAAACGCGAAGAAGCCGCCGGTTTCATCCTGCAGATCGCGAATTCGTTGCAAGTGCCGCACACGATGCTCCGTTGCGTCTCCGATGCCGAACATCATCGTTGCTGAAGAGCGCAGACCAACCTTGTGCACGGCGCGCATCACGTCGAGCCATTCTTGCGTCGTGCACTTTGTCGCCACGCGCTTGCGCACCTCGTCATCGAGAATCTCTGCGCCGCCGCCGGGCAAGCTGTAAAGGCCCGCGTCTTTCAAGCGCTGCATGATCGTTACGTAATCAAGACCCGAGATGAGATGGATGTTGTGAATCTCTGGCGGCGAGAAACAGTGAAGCTGAAATCCTGGATACTTCGCGCTTAGCGTGCGCAACAAATCTTCGTACCACTCGATGCCGAAATCAGGATGCAGCCCGCCCTGCATTAACACGCCGGTGCCTTTAAGCGCGATCGTCTCGTCGATCTTTTCGCAAATCGCATCGAGCGTTTGCACGTAGGTGTCGGGAGCGCCCGGCCGCCGGTAGAAAGCGCAGAACGTGCACACGACATTGCAGACATTCGTGTAATTGATGTTCCGATCGATGATGTAGGTGACGATGTTGTCGGAATGCTTCTGCTTCCGCACCTCGTCCGCGGCAGCGCCGATGCTCGCGACATCATAGGATTCGAGCAGCGTCGTGCAATCATCCGCGCTCAGTCGCTCACCGCCAACGACTCGATCCAGAATGGCTTGAATTTGGGGATCAGGCATCGGCTTTAGTCTAGTGATTTGCGGAACAATACTCAAAGTCCGGAGTCCAATCGTTGTTGAAGTACGCCCCGGCAAACGCCGACGCGCAAAAGTGCTTCAAAGAATCGACATCAAGCGGTAGATTAAGTCGGTAT
Source organism: Pyrinomonadaceae bacterium (assembly GCA_035577445.1). Taxonomy (GTDB): domain Bacteria; phylum Acidobacteriota; class Blastocatellia; order Pyrinomonadales; family Pyrinomonadaceae; genus UBA11740. The sequence goes on along the minus strand of DATLVM010000270.1, from coordinate 11,301 downwards.
CGGCACTGAACGTCTGATCGAGACCTTAGAAGGATCAAAGCTCACTCTCTCGATCATCGAGTCTCTTCGCGAACCATTTCCAACGAAAGGAAATCTGCCATGCATCGCCCGTTCGTATTACTCCTCGCGGCTGTAGTCCTGTTCGCCTCGCATGCCGTGCAGGCGCAGACAACCGACGAACCATCAGCGTCGCCGACACCCTCTCCATCACCGACGATCGATCCGGCGACTGAGAAGAAGGCGTTCGATCTTCTCGAATCAGCCTCCGAGCAAGCCGTCAATCTGCACGCCCCGTCAAATCGCATCCGGGCTTCATGCGCAATTGCGGATCTGATTTGGTCGCGCGACGAGAAGCGCGCCCGCGCGCTCTTCAATGCGGCGCTGTCGCAGTTGGCGACGCGAATTTCGGAAACTGATTTCGGAGAGATGGAAGGCTACCAGGAGATGTCGCGCCTCGAGCAATTGCGACAGGAACTCGTCACCCGCATCGCCACTCACGATGCCGAGTTGGCTCTCGCCGCGTTGCGACAGACGCGTTTGCCGCTTGGCAACGTACGCCCCAACCCGAATTATTCGAGTCAATCACTCGGGCAGTGGAACACGCAGGAAAGCAACCTGGAAATGAGTCTGGCGCTGATTATCGCGGCGAAGAATCCTGAGACGGCTCTGAAGTTGGCGCGGGCGAGCCTCGCGCGTGGCTTCAGTTGGAACCTGATTCCATTCATGACGCAGCTCTATCAGAAAGACGCGAAGGCCGGACAGGCTTTGTATCAGGACATCGTGACGAAACTTAAATCAGACAATTTTGCGCGCAGTCCTGAGTCCGCGAACAATGCGATGCAGTTGCTTTCTTCGTTTCAACCACCGCAAGCGGACGAAGATACCTTTCGCGATTTGTTGAGTTCGGTGATTGGCGCGATGTTGGGTCTCGATCGATCGACGTCCAATGGTATAGGCATGTCGCAGAATTTCTATTACCAGATTGAACGCATGCAGTCGTTGATTGAGAAATATGCACCGGCGCGCGCGGCGGAGTTACGCAATTGGTCACAGACGGTCGAGCGCACGTTAGATCCGCAGACGAAGATGTATCAGGAGATGCAGCGCACCAGCCAGAATGGCACCGTCGATGACATGCTGGCGCTTGCCAGCAAGTACCCGCCGGAGTTTCAGAACCTGCTTTATCAAAACGCTGCCTGGAAAGCGCTGTCGACTGGCGATCCGGCGCGCGCAAACGAAATCATCGATATGATGCCCGATCCGCTTCAGCGGCGACAGATGCACGATCAAATTGAAGCGCAGACCGCGAACGCTGCAAAAGACGGAGGCAAGCTGGCCCAGGCTCGCGCTTTGGTCGAGAAAGCTAACTCAGTCAATCGCAAGATCGAACTGCTGGTAAATATGGCTAATGATTTTGCCGATGCCGATGACAAGAAATCCGCGCTCGAGTTGCTCAACGATGGCAAGGTGCTGTTGGCTTCGACGCCGCAATCAGCCGCACAACTCCGCGCCCAATTGCGCCTGGCCCAAGCTTATTCACGCTTGGATCGAGACGAAGCATTCGCGATCCTCCAACCGCTAATCATCAAGCTCAACGAGTTGCTGGCCGCGGCTGCGGTGCTGGACGGAATCGATTTTCGCTATTTGAGAGACGGCGAATGGGAGATGCCGGGAGCCAACAATCTCGGCACGATCGTTAACATTTTGGATCAGACGCTCGCGAGCCTGGGCCGGACTGACTTTGATCGCGCGCGGAAGCTGGCAGATCAAATCGAGCGACCGGAAGTGCGCACCATGATCGAAATCGATCTCGCGCAGGTGACACTCGGCGGAAAGCCGATGAGTAATCAGGGCTTCAATGCGCGAGTTATGTCGGGAAATATGATCACGATGAATTGACGAATGCAGTATCCTTGCGGCTGCGCTCATGACTTACAGTATTGAATTCAAGCCTCGCGCGATTCGCGATCTGAAAGGCATCGACAAAACGGTCGCGCGCCGCGTTGCAGAAAAGATCGAGCTGCTGAAAGAAGATTTAGCCTCCGCAAGGTCTTGCTACAGAACCGCGAGCGGTAGCGAGCGGGATAAAGAATCCGCCGTGGCAAACGTCGCGCTTGATCCCGCTCACTACCGTTCGCGGTTCCGTATCGGGTTGGCGATTACCGAGTCCTATTCGAAATTGAAGGGACGAGGGTGATAATCTATCGTGTCCGGCACCGAAAGGAAGCCTACAAATAAGATGATTGAACTACATCCGGAGATTCTCGTGAAGGACCAGAAGCAGTTTGTGATTTTGCCGTACGAGGAGTTTGCTGCCATACAGGAGGCCCTGGCAGATGCTGAGGACCTGGCAGCCCTTCGCGCCGCTAAAAAAGAAGAGCACGACGCAGCCACAGTTCCTTTCGATCAGGTCATCGACGATCTCGGTCTCTCTGGATGAAAAGAAGGCTCGACGTGTCGCGAAAGTTCGATCTCCACACGCATTACTACCCACCCATCTATTTCGATAAGATTCGCGAACTTCCGTCGGAGTTTTCTTTCGACAAGAGCCCGTCCGGCCAAACGATCATCACTTATCGCGGCGCGCGTTTCTTTGGGGTGACGCCGCCGATGACTGATGTCGCGAAGAGAATCGAAGACATGGATCGCGTCGGCATCGATGTCGAAGTCGTTTCGCTTTCGACGCCGAACGTCTTCTTCGCCGACGCGCAGCATCAGCCGGAAATCGCGCGCATCGTCAACGATGCTTATGCCGAGTTGGTCGCGCAGCATCCCGCGCGGTTCAAAGGCTTCGCATCAATTCCGATGGACGATCCGGACGCCGCGCTGAAAGAGCTGCATCGCGCCATCGATGAATTGAAGATGAATGGCGTGATCTTGTTGAGCAACATCGCGGGCAAGCCGCTCACTTCGCCTGAGTATCGTCCATTCTTTGCAGAGGCCGATCGGATGAAGCTCTGCATCCTCCTGCATCCGATGCTGCCCGCGAATACGGAACCTTTTCGCGAATATGTGCTCGGCCCAATCGTCGGCTTCATGTTCGACACGACGCTGGCGGTGGCGCGCATGTGTTACGACGGGATGTTCAAGGACTTTCCCGACATTCGCTGGATCGTCGCGCACCTTGGCGGCGCAGTGCCTTATTTGATTGAGCGCCTGGACAACGGCTGGCGAGATTTTGTCGAATGCCGCGCAAAGATTGATGAGCTGCCCAGTACTTATCTGAAACGTCTGTACTACGACAGCGTGAACTTCAATCCGCACATGTTGATGATGGCCCGAAACATGATCGGCGCGGATCACATGGTGATGGGCAGCGACTATCCGCATCTGCTCGGCTCAATCGATCGAGCCGTGTCTTCGATTCAAAACCTCGACGTTTCCGACGATGAGAAGCAACTGATCTTTAGTGGCACCGCACTCTCAATCCTAAATAATGCATCATGAAATTGTTCCGGCTGTTTATTCTTATCGCGATCGCCTGCAACGTCTCGGTGTACGCTCAGAAGAAAGCCGCGCGACGAAATTCAAAGAGCACATCCACTGCTGAACAGAGTGAGCTCGCAAAACTGCGCGACCAATACATCAGCGCGACCAAAGACTACAAAGCGAGCTTGCAAAAGCTGCTTACCTTGTATGGAGACGGCGTCAAGAAGGCCGAGCAGCGCCACGAAAAGAGTGAAAAACTTTTCGCTGACGGCTTGATTTCCAAACGTGATGTGGAAGAATCTGAGCGGCTGCTGGCGGACGCGAAGTTGAAAGTTGCGACCACGCAACAGCAGATCGACGGCGCCGATACGCAGATCGCGCAAGTGCTGGTCGAGGTTGAAACTGAGAAACAGATAGCGAAGCTGGGGCCGATGCGGCGCGGCGCGTTTGTGACCACCGGCTCGTTCATTCGTTATACGGGGGCGGGTCATTGGTTGTTGGGCCAGGCATCGGCAATCGAAACTTTCTTTCAGCAGACGTTCAAGCGTCCTTTGCCTATCGCGGTGTTCGGCCAGGGCGCGATCCATAATCAATGGCGATTGGATCATCGCAACGCGATGGACATTCAACTTCGGCCGGACGAGCCTGAAGGCCAGGCGCTCATAAATTTTTTGCGACAGAACGGCATTCCATTTTCCGCGTTCCGCACCGCGATCCCCGGCGTCGCGACCGGCCCGCACATTCATATCGGCATGCCGTCACACAGGTATTGAGTGTCACAGCTTTCGTCTGTGTTCCACCAAACCAAGAATTCACAGACTGAAGTCTGAGCCAGATTAATGATTAAGACCACCATCACAATTTCGAGGCAGATGGGTTCCGGCGGCTCGTACATCGGACAGATCATCGCCAAGCGACTGGGTTTGAAGTACGTCGATCGTGAAGTACTCCATCTGGCGGCGAAGGAATTCGGCTGCGATGAAGAAACGATCGCGGCGCGATCGGAACGAGTGACTTCGTTTTGGGAAAGAGTGCTGGGCGGACTCTCGTTCGGCGCGCCGGATTCGCAATACAATCCGCCGCCGCTGGGAAACTTTTCCGATCGCGAATTATTCGAGAAGCAAACGCAGATTCTGAAACGCATAGCCAGCCAGGAAGACTGTGTGGTCGTGGGTTGGGCGGGAGTGTTTCTGCTGCCGCGGCATCGCGGCATGTTCAGCGTCTTCTGTCACGCGCCGAAAAGTTTTCGCGTCAAACGGCTGATGAGCATCTACAAAGGTTTGACGGAAGAGAAGGCCCGCGCGCTAATAGCCGAATCGGATCGCACTCGTGAGCTTTATTTCGATGAAATGACGGGACACGATTGGATGTGCGCCAGGAACTACAACCTTTCGATCGACACGAGCCTTCAGGCGCTCGAAGAAATTGCCGATCTCATTATCAAGCTCTCAGACAAGCAGAGAGATACAGCCGCCGTGGCGGCTTAGCGGCCGTCACTTCGCCTCGTCCAACTTATCTTTGGCTTGCGCGATGAACCAGCGCAGCTTCGTCAGGTCGTCCACGCTCATTAACAATCGCACGCGATCGAAGAAACCTGCTTCGATGGCCGCAGATGCGCCGGCGCCGCTATTCTGCTTATACACAATCGCTTCAAAGTCACCACGCGTCCGATATCGCTCTTCGAAGTTCACCAGCTTCGTCACGCTATCTCCGGCTTTAACCATCGTATCGAGCACGTTCACCAGCTTGTCGATCTCGTCGTAATCAATCAGCGAACGAATCTCTTCGGTCGGCGCGTTTGTTTCCGACGAGAGGATCGTGATCACTACGCCGTTTGCATGCGACGAATCCAGCGTGTCGCGAATGTCGATTGCTTCCACGCGCACTGATCCGTTTTGTACTCGCAGGTTTCCCACCCAGGTGCGGCCCTTGATCAGCAGCGTCTCCATGCGCCCGTCAAATTCCTCCAGCTTGTTACGCGGCTCATAAAATTGCGGGTCGCGCGGCGCCGGCAGACGCTGCCAACGACGCTGCGCCTCGACGGGAACCGAGGCCGAAAGGAATACAATCAAACCCAGAAGTAAACAGCGAGACGGAATCATGTGTGATTCTCCTTTTTTATGGTCAGGCGTTTTAGAACGAAAAGCCGGAGAGAGAATATCGCTGTGAATTTTAACCTAAGCGGGGGTGTTTAGTTCCAAAAACTGCGAAGGCGATGAGGCGTTTCAAGGTGAGGCAGTTGCGCGATCCATTGAGTGGAGGAAAACAAAATGGAACCGCTCTCTATCGCTCTTTCGCAATCAGCGGCTGGGAATCGACGTCCGGTTCTGGTGGCCGTCGATGCATGAGTTCGGGCGGCACAGGTGGCGGAGGGTTCATGACGGTTTCTTCCAAGGCCGCCTCAACTACTTCGTTGATTCGGTTGACCGTCTTGAGGGTCAGTTCGTTGCGCACGTCTTCGGGAATGTCTTCGAGGTCGGTTTCGTTGCGCGCCGGCAAAATGATTCGATGAATTCCGGCGCGATGCGCAGCGAGGATCTTTTCCTTGATACCGCCAACCGGAAACACCAAACCTGAGAGAGTGATCTCGCCGGTCATCGCAGTGTCGGGCCGCACCCGACGGCCAGTATAGAGCGACGCCAGCGCCGCCGTAATCGTCACGCCCGCGCTGGGCCCATCTTTTGGAATCGCTCCGGCCGGAACGTGCAGGTGCACGCCATAGTTCTTGAACATCGACGGATCGATGCCGAATTCCTGTGCGTGCGACCACAAGTACGATTGCGCCGCGCGGGCTGACTCCTGCATCACTTCACCGAGCTGTCCCGTGATCGTAAATCCCTGACCGCCCGGGAGCAGGTTCGCTTCGATGAAGAGAATCTCTCCGCCCATCTCTGTGACCGCCATCCCGGTCGACACACCGGCCGGCAGTTCTTTGCGCGCCTGCTCGGGAAAGAATTTCGGCCCGCCGAGAAAATCGTGCACGTCGCTCGCGTCGACGATCACTTTCTGCGTTTGACCCTGCGCGATCTTCAACGCGACTTTTCGTGCCAGCCGCCCAATACTTCGTTCGAGCTGGCGCACGCCGGCTTCACGCGTGTAACGGCCGGCGATCTCCAAAATTGCGGCATCGGTGATTTCGAGCTGTTCCGGCTGCAAACCGTTTTCAAGGATCTGGCGCGGCACGAGATAACGTTTCGCAATCTCCAGCTTTTCGCGATCGCTGTAACCGGCCAGCCCGATAATGTCCATGCGATCGCGCAGCGGCGGCGGGATCGGCCCAAGCTGATTTGCCGTGGCAATGAAGAGCACCCGCGAAAGATCGAACGGAAGATCCAGATAGTGATCGGTGAAGGTGTTGTTCTGTTCAGGATCGAGAATTTCCAGGAGGGCCGCGGCCGGATCGCCGCGATAATCCGCGCCCAGCTTGTCGATTTCGTCCAGCATCATCACCGGATTATTAACTCCGGCGCGGCGAATCGATTGAATGATGCGACCGGGCATTGCCCCAACATAGGTGCGCCGATGACCGCGCAATTCCGCTTCGTCGCGCACGCCGCCCAGGCTGATCCGTTCGAACTTGCGCCCCATCGCGCGCGCGATCGATCTTCCCAGCGAGGTCTTGCCGACACCGGGCGCGCCTACGAAACAGAGGATCGGGCTCTTCGCGTCAGGACGTAATTTGATCACCGCGAGGAATTCGAGAATCCGTTCCTTCACGTCTTTGATGTCGTAGTGATCTTCGTCCAGCACCTTCTGCGCTTCGTTCAAGTCGAGCCGATCTTCCGAAAATTTCTTCCACGGCAACTCGAGAATGAAATCCAGATACGTGCGAATGACGTGATAGTCAGGCGCCATCGCCGGCAGCTTCTCCATTCGGCCTAATTCGCGCTCGGCTTCTTTGCGCACGTCATCCGGCAAATCAGTTTTGGCGAGGCGTTCGCGCAACTGGTCGGCTTCGGCAGCTTCACCACCTTCACCTTCGCCCAGCTCTTTCTGGATCGCTTTCATCTGCTGGCGCAGGACGTAATCGCGCTGAGCTTTATCCATCTCAGTCTGCGCTTCGCTGGCGATTTTGGATCGCAGCCGAATGATTTCGACTTCATGAGCGAGAAAGTCATGCGCGAGATGCATCAGATCGTCGACGGTGTTGGCTTCGAGCATCTGCTGCTCTTTCTCAACACCCAGGCTGAGAATCGATCCCAGAAAGTACGCGAGCTTCACCGGATCGTCGGCGCCCAACACCACCAGCCGAACTTCGGGCGGTACCTGCGGCAGATACGCCAGCGCCTGCTGGATCAGAGATTGGACGTTGCGCTTGGTCGCTTCGACTTTTTCTTTGTCGCGCACTTCCAATTCGGGAAGCACGCGCACGCGGGCGCGCAAAAACGGTTCGGTCTGTTCCCAGGCAATCAACTGAAAGCGATCGATGCCCTGCACGATCAGATGTAGGCTATCGTCAGCGTGCTCCATGCGTTTGACTTGCACGAGCGTGCCAACTTCGAAAAGATCTTCTGGCTTGGCGTCGCTTTCAGAAATGCTATCCGGCTTGACGCTGATGCAGCCGATCAGTTTCTCCTCACCCGCGAGCGCGGCTTCGACTGCAGCTTTTGAGCCGAGTCGGCTAACTGAGAGCGGCACCATCGTTTCGGGAAAAAGCGTTGTGTGCTGCAGAGGTAGTACTGCAATCTCAAACGGTTCACCCGGCAGGTGATTACGTGTTGCCTCTTTCTGAGAGTTTTGGATTGTTTGAGCCATGGTTAAGAGGGCGTACTAGATGCTGGTTGGATCGATGTAAGAAGTTGTGGTTCCCTCGCAGGGGCCGTTCGCTGAAGCTCTTCAATAGCGCGTCTTAAATCATAAAACCCTTCTTCGACACGCTTGTCGAACCTGATGGTTTGAAGTCCCGCGAGGTTTGAAAAATCTTCAGTATTCGCTTGCTGCACTAAGATCACTCTATCAAACCCGAACCGTCCCTGAAATAATCCGATCTCATGAACCACATTTTGCCTGGCGCGTACATTACCATCTGTCGTGGCGTCATCGGCTGTCATGACAATAACGGCAGCGTCGCAAATACTGAGAAAACTCTTTAGAACATCTACGATGTGCTGCGATGCATGGGATGAGGTTTCGAAGGCCTCCACCTGTAAGCCAAGCTCGTCTTTCAGAAATACCACCACGCGGTTCCAAACTGGGTTACGTCCGTGTCCGACAAATATCTTCGCCAATCCTGAGGCACTCTTGATCTCTCGGGGTGGGGCGTTGGGACGCGTGTCCACGGCTGTGCGGTCTTCTATTCCGTCGCCAAGTTCCTGTTGAATGGCTTTAAGCTGCAAACGCAAGATGTAATCTCGTTCTTCCTTTTCCTTCTCCGCCTGAGCCTGCGTGGCGATCTTGGATCTTACTTCTATGATCTTCAGCTCTCGAACCAGGAAATCATGAGACAAACCGATGAGCTTATCTACCGAGTGAGCCTCGAGCATCTGCTGCTCTTTCTCAACGCCAAGACTGAGAATGGATCCAAGAAAATAAGCGAGCCGAACCGGATCATCGGCCCCCAGAACAACCAAACGTACTTCGGGTGGGACCTGTGGCAAGTAAGCGAGCGCTTGTTGAATTAGGGTTTGAACGTTGCGTTTCGTGGCTTCGACGACTTCGCTGTCGTGAGTTTCCAGTTCGGGAAGAATCTTCACACGCGCGCGTAGACATGGTTCTTCTTGCTCCCAGCCAACAACCTGAATTCGATCTGTGCCTTGAACGATCAAGTGCAGCGTATCTTCGACGCGCTCCATCCGCTTGATCATTAGCAAGGTGCCGATCTCAAAAAGGTCGTCTGGTTTCGCTTCATTCTCTGTGGCGCGATCCGGCTTAATGGTGATACCGGCGAGCAGCTTTTCCTCGCTGGCCAACGCTGCCTCAACTGCAGCCATTGATCCCGGCCGGCCGACCGATAGCGGCACCATCGTTTCGGGGAACAGCGTCGTGTTCTGCAGAGGCACTACGGGAATCACAAACGGCACGCCTTCGGTCTTCTTGTTCTGCACTTGCGGTGGAGCTTGGTCTATTTCAGGCATTGGAAATGAATGGGTGCGCGTTATCTCTTCGCGGCACGTGCCTGGCTTTGTTCTTCGTGCAAACGAAGGATCAAAAGGCCATCATGATAGTCACGTTCAATCGTTACGTGTTCGATCGAGCGCGGAAACTGGATCATTTTTTCGAAACGGCTGTAAGTGATTTCAAGTTGATAGTGCGAAACGCCTTCACCGCAGGTACCGTCGCGGCGCGATCCGCTCAATCGCAAAACATCGCCATCGACGGTGACCTCCACGTCGCTTGGTTTGATGCCCGCCAGATCGACTTTCACGATCCAGCCATCCGCGGTGCGGTAGACATCCGCGGCCGGACACCACAAGCGACCCGAAGGCCGGCTGTGTCGATTGTCGCGAATCATGCGGAAATAACGTTCAAACGATTCGCCGGACATAGCGATGACTCCGTTTCCAGAACATTCGAGGGCGAAAAGGGGATTCGTCTGTAATGATTATAGGGATTTCGGAACAGAACCGCGAGCGACGGGAAGTATCCACAAATTACGCAGATTGAACGTGTCAGCAGCCCGACCGTTAGGGAGGGCTAGTTTCGGAAAAGGCGCCCTTGCTGACGCGCGGGCTTCTGATACTCTCTGTGTAATCTGCGGATGATTCCTCGCTCGGTTTCATAACTCACGCAGCACAAGCCACGCCGCCATCGCCGCGAGTTTTTCATCGGCTCGCCACGGAGGCGGCAGCGCACGCGCGGCTTCGTCAAGCTTCTTCTTTACTGCATTCGATTTCATTCCGAGTTCCTGTTTTAGAATCTGATCGAATTCTCGCTCGGCAAACGCGCGGGCCGACAAGCCGTTCTCCTGCGCTGCATTATCAAGCACACGCCGGAACAGAATTCCTTCAGCGGCATGCGCGCGAATGTGTGGATTGCCGATGCGCGCAAGATCGCGATCCTTTGCGCCGACAGTTGCGACCACGCGAACCTCTCGGCCTTTCGCTGCTTGCTCTTTCATTAACGTCGCGAGCGACTTGACAGCGATTCTCTCGATCGCGCGAGCAGATTTCTGAACCGCCTGCGGCCATTCGTCGCCGGGCAAGTCCATCACATGGTGATAAGGCTGACCAGTCGCGGGGAACTTAGGATCGCAAAGCTTAATTTCAGTCTTTGCCAGGACAAGCGGTGAGTCAGCAGTGCCGCCAACGACGACTGCAATCGCGCGGCCGGTCTTGGCGCGCAAGCCGATGGCGACTAGGTTGGATGCTTTCATGAATTATCCGCAGATTACGCAAAGAGTATCAGAAGCCCGCGCGTCAGCAAGGGCGCCTCTTCCGCGACTAGCCCTCCCTAACGGTCGGGCTTCTGACAGTTCTATCTGCGTAATCTGCGGATGACTTCAGGGATGGGTCATCTCTTCCGGCTTGACCCATTGATCGAATTGCTCGCCGGTCAGCAGGCCCAGCTCGATCGCCGATTCGCGCAGGCTGATCTTTTTTTTGTGCGCGTTCTTGGCAATCTTTGCGGCGTTGTCATAGCCGATATGCTGATTCAAAGCAGTCACCAGCATCAGCGACTCGCGCAGGTATTCGTCGATCTGTTCGCGGTTGATCGTCATCCCGGCGATGCAGTATTCGACGAAGCCGTGACACGCGTCATGAATCAAACGAATCGAGTGCAGCAGGTTGTGAATCATCACCGGCTTGAAAACATTCAATTCAAAGTTGCCCTGCGAGCCGGCAAAACCGATCGCCGCATCGTTGCCCATCACCTGCACCGCAACCATCGTGATGGCTTCGCTCTGCGTCGGATTAACTTTGCCGGGCATGATCG
>DATLVM010000269.1:0-17634 GCA_035577445.1 Pyrinomonadaceae bacterium | reverse complement strand
CTTTTTGGGAAAGACCGCGGACAGCTCGCGACCTACCATCAGTTGAATTAGTTGTTCGCGGTTAACTTCAGCCATTTCGCGCGTGTCGATTGTGCGTCCGTCGCGCAACACCGTTACTCGATCGGCGATCAGTGGCAATTCTTCCAGCCGGTGCGAAATGTAAATGATGCCGACGCCTTCACTGCGAAGTTGTCGAATCATAGTAAAAAGATTTTGGGTGTCTTCTTCCGAGAGAGATGCCGTCGGCTCATCCATGATTAGCACCTTGGCCTTCGCCCCGACAGCCCGCGCGATCTCGACCAACTGCTGCTGCGGCATCGTGAGATCGCCGGCTTCCGATGCTGGATCGATTTTCGCGCCGACACGCGCCAGCAATTCAGTTGCGCGTTGCCTGCGACCGCGCCAATCAACACGACTCATGAAGGACGAGTCTTCCAAACCAATCGCGATGTTTTCGGCGACTGAGAGTTCCGGAAAAAGCGCCGGCTGTTGATAGATTGCGGCGATTCCCAAGTGCTTCGCCAGGCGCGGTGAATTATGGGTGATCGCGGTTCCACTGAGTATGATCTCGCCCGCGTCCGCGGCTACCGCGCCGGTGATGATCTTGATCAGGGTTGACTTGCCCGCGCCGTTCTCGCCAATCAGCGCATGGACTTCTCCGGCGCGCAATTCAAACGAAGCACTCCTGAGCGCATGCACGCCCGCGTACGATTTATCTATATCGATGGCGCGAAGCAAGGCGTTGTTCGACATGATTTGTGTCGGGATGTGCAGATTAGGCAGGTTGTGCCGGTTCGTCAATCACTATGACGTGCAACTCGCCCGGCCCGTGAACGCCGATTGCCAGCGTCAGTTCTATGTCGGAGGTACGCGAAGGTCCAGTTATGAAAGTGACAGTGCGGCTGAGCCCGACTTCGCTATTCTTTATCAACTGAAGAATCTCAGACATCGTCCGTCGAATTCGGCCGGCTTCAATAATCGCGACATGGACAGGCGGCACGAGCGACGCCAGACGATGCCGTTCGCGCTCTGATTCCAGCACGAGCGTTCCGGTTTCCGCGATGGCCCATTGCGTCGCGGTGATTCCCATGTCGCATTCAAAAAGCTCTGATTGATTCGGCGCATCAAGAAATACCGCTTCGGTTTTCAGTTGCCCGAGAATCCTTTTGACGACGATTGAATCAGATACGGCGACGCGCCGAGCTTTTCGCTCGTCCACGACCTGTTGAACGGCGCGAGCGGCCTCATCAATACTCTGCACGATCGAGCAATGGCCGCTGACGGCTTCTAGTGCTTGCCGGAAGAGGTCGAGTACTGTGCCGTTGCGAGCATCCGTCGCCGAATTAGATTGTGTTCGGCGTTGAGCTGTCTGAGGGTGGGCAGCTTGAGCATCAAAACGCGCACTCGCCGCAAGATGTTCGCGAATGGATGAAAGCATTTCTTGTCGCGCCTCGATTTTTGTTTCGATCATTTTATCTTTGAATCCTCGCGCCACTGCTCGCGAAACGTGCGTTGTGCAATCGGCGGCGCATCGCGGCAAGCCGTCCAGGCTCCGAATGGTGGTGCGATTCTCGCGACTAATCCGCTGACCTTTCCGATCCTTCCCTGCCTCACGATCAGTCGTTGAGCCAATCGCGCGATGCGCGCAGCCCATTCGTACAAGAATGGACGCGACCAGGCGAACGCATACAAACGAAACGCCAGCCGCTCGGCGAACTTTCTTTTCACCGGACCTTTTTGATCGGCGCTTCCGGCCGCGGTTCCTTCCACAACTTCAGAACGCAAATGCAGCAGCAGCGCCGGAATATCGATCTTGACCGGGCAAACTTCGCGGCACGCGCCGCACAAACTCGATGCGTACGGCAGCTGCGTCGCTTTGCTGAGGCCGATTAACTGCGGCGTGATCACGGCGCCGATTGGACCAGGATAGACTGAGCCATATGCATGTCCGCCGATCTGTTGATACACGGGACACGCATTCAAGCACGCGCCGCAACGAATGCACGCCAGCGATTGCCGCGTCACCGGATGCGCGAGCATACGCGAGCGGCCATTGTCCATTAGGATGATGTGCAGTTCTTCAGGACCTTCGTCTGCCGGTCGCTTCTTTGTCCCGGTGATTAAGGATTGATAAGCCGTCAACTGCTGACCGGTGCCTGAGCGCGGCAGTAACTTTAGAAACACGTCGAGATCCGCAAAGTGAGGGATCACTTTTTCAATGCCCATCACCGCGATGTGAATCTTCGGCAGGCTCGTCGTCAGGCGAATGTTCCCTTCATTTTCCAAAATCAGGATCGTGCCGGTCTCGGCGACGCCAAAGTTGACGCCGCTGATACCAGCATCAGCTTCGGCGAATCGCTGCCGCAGGACACGCCGTGCCGCGCTGGTTAACTTGGCGACATCATCGGTAGGCTCAATCCCTATCTTTGCGACAAACAGATCAGCAATTTGCTTCTTCGATTTATGAATCGCGGGCACGACGATGTGCGAAGGCGTTTCGCAGGCAAGCTGAATAATCCATTCGCCGAGATCGGTTTCTACAGTCTCAATGCCGGCGTCTTCCAGCGCTGAATTCAAGTGAATTTCTTCAGTCGCCATGCTCTTGGATTTGACGACGCGCTTTGCGTTCCGCTCATGCAGCAAGCGAATGATGATGTTAGAAACTTCATGACCGTCGCGCGCCCAGTGCATCTGGGCGCCGGCACGTTCAGCATTGTTCGCGAATTCTTCCAGATATCGATCGAGATGCGCGAGCGTTTCGTCTTTGATCGCGCGCGCTTCGTCACGCAATCCCTCCCAATCTTCTACCGAATTGATTGCCGCCTGACGCTTACTTCCGAATGTGACGACGAGATTGCGCAGCGCGCTGTGCAACTGCTCGTCACCGAGCGCCTTCAATACATTCTGATCGAAAGCGTTTGGCGGACCGTAGCCCGTCGCTTCTGCGGTTTCGGTTGGGTGATTCATACAGAGAAGCAAACAGACCGACGGCCATGCCTCATTCGCGCGAAGCAAGCAGCTCCGCAAGGTGCATCGCGCGCACAGGCGATGCTTTCCGGCTCAAGCGGCCGCCAATTTGCATCAGGCAGCTCGCGTCGCCGGATACGACCGCGCGCACGCCTGCCTTTTCGATCGACTCGATCTTGTTGTCGAGAATCGCGACAGAAATCTCGGGATACTTCACCGAAAAGGTTCCGCCGAAACCACAACACGCATCCGCGTTCGCCAGCTCGACGAATTCGACGCCGCGCACGTTGCGAATCAGGCGGCGCGGCTCGCTGTGCAAATTCAGATCGCGCAAGCCGTGACACGCATCATGCCAGGTCACGCGCCCGCTGAAACTCGCACCTAGATCATCGACGCCGAGCACGTTGACCAGGAACGAAGCAAACTCGTGCGTTCGCTCCGCAACCCTCTCTGCGCGTATTCGCCAAGGTTCGTCTTCAGCAAACAACTCGCGGAAGTGATGCACCATCGCCGTGCACGAACCTGAAGGACTGACGATCGCATCGGCCTTCGACTCTTCAAAGATTTCAATGAAACGGCGTGCCAGCACGCGCGCTTCGTTTCGGTAACCAGTATTAAATGCCGGTTGCCCGCAGCAAGTCTGGCGCTGATCGAACTCAACTTCGCAGCCTGCGCGGCGCAGAACGTTTACGGCGCTCGTCCCGACCGATGGCCACAACTGATCGACCAGGCAAGTAACAAATAGCGATACGCGCATCAGCTGTACCGAGCCTCAATTTCTGCGTAACGACGCATCGCATCATCGCACGCGATCGAATCGATTGGCATGAATGTTCGCGATTGCATGTTCCGAGAGACGTACTCCCTCGCGTTTGCTAACGAACTAAAACAGCCACTGGCAATTGCCTGAGCCAGGACGTTGCCGATCACCGTTGCTTCGACTGGCCCAGCCGAAACCGGCAAGCGCGCTGCGTTCGCTGTTGCCTGGTTCAGGTAGACGTTTTGGCTGCCGCCACCGATGATTCGCACTGCTTTGATTGCCTGGTTCGTTAATGACTCGATCGTCTTGAGCACCGCAGCATACCGAAAAGCGAGCGAATCCAAAATGACTTTCGCGATCGCCGCGGGCGCAGACGGCATCGTTTGATTCGTTTCGTTGAGCTGCGTCGCGATCGCTTCGAGCATACTCGGCGGATCAAAAAACCGCTCATCGTCTGGAAAAATCAGCACGCCACGGTCTTCAATCGCAACCACGTCACGCAGCAGCCCATCATAATCGACCGGAACTCCGCGCTGTTGCCATTCTCGTCGACACGACTCGAGAATCCACAGTCCCATCACGTTTTTCAGAAATCGGATCGTGCCAAACGCTCCACCTTCGTTGGTAAAGTTATGACGCGCGACTTCGTCATTTATCAGCAAGTCATCACGTTCAACGCCGACGAGTGACCACGTCCCGGACGAGATGTAAGCCCATCCCGGTTCGAGGGGCGCCCCAACAACCGCGCTGCCGGTGTCGTGGGTTGCGGGAGCAACGACGGGCACAGCGCCGATGCCCAACTCGGCTGCCAATTCAGCGCGGAGCGGTCCAACCTCTGCTCCCGCCGAAACGATCTCAGGCAGAAGATGTTTCGGCAGAGATAGACAATCGAGCAACTCACTATCCCACTCTCTCGTCTGCGCATTCAGCATCTGCGTCGTGCTCGCATTGGTGTACTCACTGACACAGTTGTGCGTGAGAAAAAAGTTAATCAGGTCCGGGATGAGCAAGAGCTTGTGCGCATTCGCGGGAAAGCCTGCCCGCGCGTGAGCGTATAGTTGGAACAGCGTATTGAAGCTTAGGAACTGAATGCCGGTCTGCTTGAAGATTTCATGACGGGAGACATGGGTGAACACTTCTTCCATCACGCCGCGCGTGCGATCATCGCGATAGCAAACCGGTAATTCGATCAGCTTTCCATCCGCATCAATCAACCCGTAATCGACGCCCCAACTATCAACTCCGATGCTTTGAATCTCTCGTCCCAGTTCGCGAGCGCGCGCCGCAGCTTCGCGTAATCCCTCGTTAATGTCAGCGAAGATCTTTGGAATGTCCCAACGAAGATGACCATCGGAAATGGACGGTGGATATTGAAAGCGACGTATTTGTTGAAGGAGAAGCTTCGATTCGTCGAGACCAGCGAGAAACACTCGGCCGCTGCCGGCGCCGAGATCGACGGCGGTGAACAGGGAATCGGACATAGAGGTCAGAAATCAGAAGTCAGACGTCAGAAGTCAGAGATCAGAGAGGTAATGAAGATATCAGTTCTCTTAACTGAAGCAGGGCTGACTTCGGATCTCTGACGTCTGACCTCTGATCTCTGACTTCTGACGTCTGAATTCTGAGCTCGGTTCTTACACAATTCCCGATGCGGCTGCTCCCTTGCGCGCCGGACGTTCTTCATTCTTGCGCTGGCGGTAGCTGCTCTGTCGATAAGTCGCGATTGGATCGATCGCGCCGCCGGCCCGTTCGCGCGCCATGGCGAGGATTGGCGCCACGTCGGTGGTGAATGCTTGCTTGAGAATCGACAGGGCCATTAACGGATCGCCTTTGTCCTGCGCTTCGGTCAGCGCGTTTCGATCGATCAGATGCGCCTGGACGTAAGCGCGAACCAACTCGACGGCGCTCATCATCAGAGACTCGATCGGATCGGTTATGTTGTGCGACTGATCGAGCATATACGCCGGATTGAAGTTCGCCACGCTGTTCAGCTCGGCGTCGACCAACTCGTTGAAGATGAGAAACAACTGAAACGGTTTGATCGATCCTGAATCAAGATCGTCATCACCGTACTTGCTGTCGTTGAAGTGAAAACCGGCGAGCTTTCCGAACTGAATCAACCTCGCCACGATCATCTCGATGTTCACATTCGGCGCATGATGCCCGAGGTCAACCAGGCAGAACGCTTTCGGGCCCAACTCGCGCGCGCAGTAATAGCTCGTGCCCCAATCATTGATCACCGTCGAATAGAAAGCCGGTTCGTAAAACTTATGCTCGATGAACATGCGCCAGTCGTCGGGCAGCGCCGCGTAAATCTCGCGCAGGCTTTCCAGATAACGTTCGAGCGCGTGCCGAAAATGTTGCTGTCCCGGAAAGTTTCCGCCATCGCCGATCCAAACGGTGTGGGCCTTCGAGCCCAGCGTCTGGCCAATCTCAATGCATTCGATGTTGTGTTCGACGGCTTGTTGGCGAGTCGCCTTATCGGAATGCGTAAGACTGCCGAACTTGTACGAATGTTTTTGGCCCGGCTGATCCTGAAACGTGTTCGAGTTCATCGCATCGAAACTCAACCCGCGTGCGTTCGCAAAATCACGGAGCTTCGTCGCGTCATCAGGCTTGTCCCATGGGATATGCAGCGAGACGGTCGGCGTGGAACGAACGAGTTTGAAAATCGTGCCGCAGTCTTCCAGCTTCTCATAGATGTCGCGCGGCTCGCCGGTTCCAGGAAAACGAGCAAAGCGAGTTCCACCAGTGCCCACGCCCCACGAAGGCACCGCGACGTGAAACGCCTGAGCTTTGTTTACGAGATCTTCAATGTCGACATTCTGGCGGCGCAGTTTCTTCGTCAGGTGTTCGTAATCTTCTTCGACCCACGGTCGCGCCCTTTGGTTTTGTTCAGCAATGAACGAATCATCGATTTCGAAATTCGCTGGCATCTTGATACTCCTGAGGATTAGCCACTGAAGCACAGAGACGTGAAACAATCAGCCACAGATAAACACGGAATTCGCACAGATGAGAGATCGCAAGATCCTATCTGTGTTTATCCGTGTCCATCCGTGGCCCATTCTATTCTTCGCTCCGTGTCTCCGTGCCTCTGGGCATTCCTTTCACCTCATAAATCCGTCCTGCAATCCGCCGTCAACCGGGATCACGTGGCCGGTCGTCTTCGACAGTCGCGATGAGAGCAACAGAAAGATCGCCTCCGCCTGATCGTCGGGTTCGATCGACGTCTGGGTCAGAGATCTTTTCGCGTAGAAGGTCGCCAACTTTTCGCGCAGTTCGTCGTCTGATTCAGTTTCGCTGAATGGAATTTCGTATTTCGTCAGCGAAGCGATGACCCGGTCGCGCGGAAACATCGTGCTGCCTTTGACGACGGTCGCGGGTGCGACCGCGTTCACGCGCACCAGCGGCGCCATCTCGATCGCCAACTCGCGCACGAGATGATTGGCGGCAGCTTTGCTCGTGTCGTACGCGAGACTTCCCTTCTTCGCCACTACCGCGTTGGCGCTGGTCGTGAGTACGATGTTGCCGCGTAGTCCCTGCTGCTGGAAAATTTTGTAGGCTTCATCAGCGACAATGTAAGCGCCGGTCACGTTGATATTGAAAGTGCGCGACCAGAGAGTGTCTTCGATGCGTCCGGTTTTATCCGGCGGCACGAAGATGCCCGCGGTGACGACGACTGCATCGATGCCACCATAGGCCAGCATCACATCCTGAAATAAACGCGTGACACTCTCGCGGTTTGTGATGTCACAAGCCACTCCGATTGCCGGGCCGCAGTTGCTGATTCCCGATCCTGCCACGCCTATACCCTCGCCATATTTTGCGATGATTTCCTGCGCGGTTTCCCTCGCAGCCGCTTCATCAAGATCGACACAGACAATGTGTGCGCCTTCTTTCACCAGCCGATGCGCGGCAGCTTTGCCGATACCTGCACCCGCGCCAATCACGACGGCGATTTGCCGATCGAGTTCCTTTTCCGGCGGCATGCGACGCAGCTTGGCTTCTTCCAGATTCCAGTATTCGATGTCGAAGGCTTCCTGCTGGTCCATCGCTTCGTATTGGTCGATCGCTTCCGCGCCACGCATCACTTCGATCGCGCAGTTGTAAAACTCGGCAGTCACGCGCGATTCGCTCTTGTTTTTGCCCCAGGCGATCATCCCCAGCCCCGGAATCAGAACCACCGTGGGATTCGGATCGCGCATCGCGGGCGAGTCAGGACGCTTGCATTTGTTGTAGTACGCTTCGTAATCCTTGCGATATTCAACCAAACCATCGGCGATCGATGTTTTCAGTTTGTCGATATCGCCGGTCGCCGGATCCCAATCGACGAAGAGCGGTTTGATCTTAGTGCGGAGAAAATGATCGGGACACGACGTTCCCAGAGCCGCGAGCCGGGGCGCGTCGTTACTATTCACGAACCGCAGCATCTTTTCGTCATCCTGAACGGTGCCGACGAATCGCTTGGCAACGGAAATCTGGCCGCGCAGGAATGGAATGATTTCCGCCTGCAGGCGTTTGCGATCTGCCTCGTTCAGCGGTTGGTGCTTCCGGCCGCCGAAGGTCTTTTCACCTTTATCGTGAGCTTCGATGAACTGAGCGGCGCGATCGATTATCTCGAGCGCAGTTTCATAACAGGTCTTGTCATCGTTGTCCCACGAACTCATGCCGTGATGACCGAGCAGGATGCCGCGCGATTGCGGCTTGTCCTTGATCAACTGCTCGATCTGCAAACCGATGTCGAAGCCCGGCCGTTGCCAGGGAATGTAGATCACTTCGTCGCCGTAAATCTCTTTCGTCAGTTTCTCTTGATTGACTGAAGCAGCTACTGCGATGACTGCGTTTGGATGCAAATGATCGACGTGCTGGTAAGGCACCAGCGTGTGCAGCGGTGTATCGATCGAGCACGCGCGCGGATTCAAATCAAAAACGCAATGACTGTACATTGGGTACATCACATCTTCGATCGCCGTCTTCGGCCCGCGATGGGGATCGTTCAGGTACAGTGATTTCATCGCGCGCACTTTGTCGAGATAGAGCGACGCGAAGCCATCGCGTTTCGCGGTGCGCAGATCGCCGCCCGAACCTTTCAGCCACAAAACCTCAACCGATTGCCCCGTAAGCGGATCAGTTTCCATTAATTTCGACGACGTGTTTCCGCCGCCGGTGTTAGTGAGCGTCAGATCCTCACCCAATTTATTTGAGCGATATACGAGCCGATCCACGCCGCTTAGTTGATCGGCAGCCGCATCCTGCCAGAGATATTTGACGAACCTGAACCTCTCTTTCGTCCCAGCTTGAGAACTCATTCTGATTTTCCTTCGGACTATGAATAAACTGATTCTATCTGCTTACTAAGTTGCCGTAAGCCGCGGCGATTTGATAAAAGCCAACTCGTTGCGCGCAAATGAACCTTGGGTTAGTTCGACAAAGTCAACTGCCATCTCTTACTGTCAGGATGCCCGCAACTCTACAGTAATGCAAAGCGATCTTCTCATGACCCGAAGGCTGCGATCAATGGCTTGGTCCATTTTGACCTTGATCGCCGTCTGTCTTTGCGCGCCCCAAATCGCGCGTGCTGCTTATCCAATTCCACTCGACGGATTCTGGCGTTTTGAATTGGATCAGGAAGACCGCGGCGTGCCACAACAGTGGTTCAATCGCGATTTGCGAAACCGAATTCGCTTGCCCGGAATTCTCCAAGCCCAGGGCTTCGGAAATGAGATCAGCACGAACACGCCGTGGGTACTCTCGCTCTACGATCCCTTCTGGTATCTGCGCGAAGACTACAAAAACTACATCGAACCCGGCAAGGTGAAGGTTCCATTTCTGTCGCAACCTCCGCGTCATTATCTGGGCGCCGCGTGGTATCAGCGCGACATCCAAATTCTCTCTTATATGGTTGCACGGCGATTCGTCCTCACGCTCGAGCGTCCCCATTGGGAGACGACGGTTTGGATCGACGATCGGAAGATCGGATCAGACCACAGTCTGGTTGCGCCGCACGTTTACGATCTCGGCACTCTCAGTCCAGGCCGGCATCGACTCACAATTCGGGTCGACAATCGCATGCTGATGCCTTATCGCCCGGATGCGCACAGCGTTTCTGATTCGCTGGGCTCAAGCTGGAACGGCATCGTGGGCAAGATTCAATTGGAAGACACGGGACGCGTCTGGCTCGATGATGCCCAGGTCTTTCCAGACCTGACGCAGAGAAAGATGCTGATAAAGGTGCGCATCGGGAACATCACCGGTCGCAGCGGACAAGGAATGTTGACTGCGATTTGGCCCGACATCGCTGCTGTGCCGGTAAGTTGGGACGAAAACGGAGGCAGCGTTGAAATTGAAGTCCCGATCCGCGTCGACGCAGAGACGTGGGATGAATTCCATCCTAAGAAGCTGCCGTTGAGGTTATGGTTCAAGGGCTCGGACTTCGAAGAGTACAAAGATTTGACGGTTGGGTTGCGCGACTTTCACGCCGAGGGAAATCAGTTCATCCTCAACGGCCATCCAATCAACTTTCGCGGCACGCACAACGGCGGCGACTTCCCTCTGACCGGCTATTCACCGACGGATGTCAAATCGTGGATAGCGCTCTTCGAACTTTGTAAGAAGTGGGGCCTGAACCACATGCGCTTTCATTCGTGGTGTCCGCCGGAAGCTGCTTTTGAAGCCGCCGATCAAATCGGATTCTATCTGCAACCTGAACCCGGCATGTGGAACGAGATCAGTCCCGGCACGCCGATGACAAAGATGCTCTACGAAGAGACCGATCGAATGATTCGCGCCTACGGCAATCATCCATCGTTTATGTTGTTGTCGGCGAGCAACGAGCCGAAGGGTAAGTGGCAGGAAACTCTACCGCAGTGGGTGGCGCGCTATCACCGGCTAGATCCACGACGGCTGTATGCGAGCGGCACCGGCCATACTGAGCGTGAATTGGAAAACATTACGCAAGGCACTGATTATCTGGCGATGCAACGGATCAATCAGATGATGCTGCGACGCGAATCGGGTTGGTTCGGCGGCGACTTCGGAGAATCGCTGATCGACATCAACGTCCCGGTTATCTCGCACGAAGTCGGACAGTGGGTCGCGTATCCCGACTACGACATCATCAAGAAGTTCAAAGGCTACCTGCGTCCGGGCAACTACGAAATCTTTCGCGATTCGATGGACGCGCAGGGGCTGTTGGAGAAAGACAAGCAGTTCGCTTACGCGTCGGGCCGCTTTCAGTTGGACTGTTACAAGGAAGAGATCGAGGCGAATCTTCGCACGCCGGGCCTGGGCGGTTTTCAGTTGCTCGATCTTCATGATTACCTGGGCCAGGGCACGGCGCTGGTTGGTTTGTTGGACGCGTTTTGGGAGTCGAAGGGATACGTGGACGCCGATGAGTTCAAAGAATTCTGCAACACCACGGTGCCGCTCGCGCGCATGCCGAAGCGAGTCTTCACAAGCGGTGAACGCCTCGAAGTTGATGTCGAACTCGCGCACTTTGGCGCCGAACCCATGACTGACGGCAAGGCCGTTTGGCGCATCGATGATAATCCGCATGGCGACTGGGAGACACGCACTTATCCTATTGGAAAGAAGATTCAACTCGGGCACATCTCAGTTGATTTATCGAAGTTAGAAGCGCCCAAAGAACATCGACTGAAGGTGACAGTTGCACCAGCGGCTTTGTTCGATCCGACCACGGCAAAAATAATTGAAAGCAAAGACGCGATCCGCGGCACGACCTATTTTGAAAATGAGTGGACGTTTTGGGTCTATCCGCCATCGGTCCCTGAAGAATTTCATGGTACGCGCGATTGTCCGATCACCCGCACGCCGGACATTCTCATCACGCGATCGTGGGACGAAGCAGAGAAGAAACTCGCGGCCGGCGGTAAAGTCTTGTTCGTTCCAAAGAACGCGGATCTCGATTGGACGAGTCCGCCCCTCGACATTGTGCCGGTGTTTTGGAATCGGCAGATGGGTCCGGCGTGGTCGCGCATGCTGGGATTATGGATTGACGGGAATCCTGCCGAAACTAAAACGCGCGCACTGGAAACTTTCCCAACAAACTCATATTTCGATTGGCACTGGTCTTCGCTGATCTCGAACGTGCGCGCGATTAACCTTGATCGTCTGCCTAAATTACTTGAGCCGGTTGTGTGGGCCATCGATGATTGGAACCGCAATTACAAACTGGGAGTGATCTTCGAGTGTGCCGTTGGCGATGGCAGGTTGCTCGTTTCAGCAATCGATGTGACGAAGCCTGATGATCGGAATCCCGTCACGCGCCAATTGCGTTACTCGCTGCTCAACTACATGGCGAGCGATTGTTTTCAGCCACGGATTCCTGTCTCGGTGGGAGGTATTCGCGGGCTTTTCTTTGACACGACTATCATGAAGAAGCTCGGCGCGACCGCGCAGATGAATGGCGAGTCCGCGCGCGCTGCGATCGACGGCGACCCGAACACTTTTGCGATTGCCGGCGATCCTCGAGCGCAACTTCGCGAACCGGCCGAGCTGACGATCACTTTCCCCGCACCGGTCGCGATGGCAGGCCTTCTGTTGATGCCGCGACAGAATCATCGCGAACAT
This sequence comes from Pyrinomonadaceae bacterium, assembly GCA_035577445.1. Taxonomy (GTDB): domain Bacteria; phylum Acidobacteriota; class Blastocatellia; order Pyrinomonadales; family Pyrinomonadaceae; genus UBA11740. The sequence continues at coordinate 5,315 of DATLVM010000269.1, read as the reverse complement.
GAAGGCGACATCCGCGAGTATTCGATTGAAGTGAGCGACGATGGAAATGAATGGCGCGAAGTGCGCCGGGGCGAACTGATTTCAAGCTTTGCACCTCAGACGATTGAATTTAGCCAAACAATTATCGCGAAATACCTAAAACTGGTTTCGCTTTCGGGTTTTGGTGAGGACAAGATGACTGCGCTGGCTGAGTTGGCGGTAATCTATGCCGGGCCAAAATTGAATGATGCCGGCAACGCGATCCAGTACGAGCGCAACCGGAGCGCGACACCGGACATCGATGAAGGGCCGGACAAACGTCCGAAGCCAACGCCAACGCCGAGGCGTAAACCTTAACCTTGTTGATAAAGATGAGGGCTATCGCGAAATGCTTATCTCTGTGTCTCTGTATGATCCTCAATGTCTCTGTGGTTAAGACAGCCAAGATGGTCACCCACCCCAGAGACTCCGCGATCCCAAGGAAATACAGAGAGAGAATCGCCCAACCAAGATCTACAACTACGCCTTCATGGAAATTCGATTTCGGTCCGGGCGCAATCGCTCCTGGTTATCAACAAGTGATGCCGCAGAACATCTACAGCCGCGAAGCCGGATTCGGATTCGAGCCCGGTGCGCAGATCACCTGCGTTAATCGCAAAAGCAAGGACGCATCGCGCGATGGCTTCTGCACCAGCGAGACGCCATTCTACTTTTCGGTCGCTCTGCCCGAAGGAAACTACAACGCGACAGTCACGCTGGGCGACGTTGACGGTGAATCCGCAACCACGATCAAAGCTGAGCTGCGACGCCTGATGGTAGAAAAGGTTGATACGAAGCGAGGTAAATTCGCAACCGTCAATTTCATCGTCAATGTCCGCACGCCGCAAATCGCCGGCGATGGCGAAGTGAAATTGAAAGACCGTGAGAAGACTACGGAGATTTGGAACTGGGACGAGAAGCTAACGCTCGAATTCAACAACACGATGCCGAAGGTGTGCGCGATTGAGATCACTCCGATTAGCGTGACGACAATCTTTCTGCTTGGTGATTCAACCGTGTGCGATCAACCACTCGAACCTTACAACAGTTGGGGACAGATGCTGACGCGATTCTTCCGGCCCGGCATCGCGATTGCAAACCACGCCGAGTCAGGTGAATCGCTTCGCAGCTCGCTTGGCGCGAAACGGCTTGATAAAGTTCTCAGCCAGATGAAGCCCGGCGATTATCTCTTCATTCAGTACGGCCACAACGACGAGAAGGAAAAGGGCGAAGGCGTCGGCGCATTCACGACTTACAAGGCTGACCTAAAGAAGTTTGTCGACGGCGCGCGGCAACGTGGCGGAATTCCCCTACTCATCACGCCGGTGCAACGACGCTCGTTTGATAAAGACGGCATGATCACGAATTCGCACGGCGATTATCCTGAAGCGGTGCGCCAGGTTGCTAAGGAAGAAAACGTTCCGCTGATCGATCTTAACGCGATGAGCAAACCGCTGTACGAAGCCTGGGGAGTTGAACCTTCGAAACGCGCGTTTGCGCCGAACGACAACACGCATCACAACAACTACGGCAGTTACGAAATAGCCAAGTGCATCGTCGAAGGGATCAGAGCGGACAAGCTCGGCATTGCAAAACACCTCGTGACCGACGTAACACGATTCGATCCAACGCATCCCGATCCATTCGAGAGTTTCAGCGTACCGCCGAGTTCGCTGATTTCAGATGCAAAGCCGCCCGGCATTTAATCGATGAGAATTAGAAATACGATTCGAATGAGCCTGCTTGTTGTTGTCTTGCTCCCTTCTCCCTTTGGGAGAAGGGGTGGGGATGAGGGAGCGAAGCTTACGCGCGCCGTAAACCCTCACCCTCCCCTCTCCCAGAGGGAGAGGGTTAAAGCCCTCTACGACGTGCGCGCCTTCGGAGCGAAGGGCAACGGCAAGACCCTCGACACTCCCGCGATCAACAAAGCGATTGATACAGCCGCCGCGGCTGGTGGCGGAACCGTGGAGTTTCCGGCTGGGACGTATCTCTCAGTTTCCATTCACCTGAAGAGCAACATCACCCTGCAACTCGATCGGGGCGCGACGATTGTTGCCGCCGAACGGGTGCCGGGAAAGATTGAATACGATCTGCCGGAGCCAAATGAGTGGGACATGTATCAGGACTTCGGCCACAGCCATTGGCAGAACAGCTTGATCTGGGGAATCGAATTAGAGAATGTCGGCATTGTTGGACCAGGCTTAATCGATGGAAGAGGTTTGACGCGGCGCAGCCCACGCGCGCGCCGAGTAAATCAACCGGGTGATCGACCGGTGACACTCGGCGGCCAAACCGGCGCGCGACCGCAATCACCCCTGGGTGAAGACGACGATCCGATCGTGATGAACGGTCTGGGCAACAAGGCAATCTCGCTTAAGAACTGCCGAAATGTTTTGCTGCGCGACTTCTCGATTTTGAATGGCGGTCATTTCGCTCTGCTGGCGACCGGCGTCGACAACCTGACGATCGACAACGTGAAGGTTGACACGAACCGCGATGGGTTGGATATCGATTCATGTCGCAACGTGCGCATCTCGAATTGCAGCGTCAATTCGCCGAACGACGATGCGATCGTTTTGAAGAGTTCGTATGCGCTGGGCTTTGCGCGCGCGACTGAGAACGTCACAATCACGAATTGCCTGGTCAGCGGCTACGACATCGGGTCGTTACTCGACGCGACTTACAAAAAGAACGTTACCGAAGCACCGGACAAAGACGGGCCGACCGGGCGCATCAAGCTCGGCACGGAATCGAATGGCGGATTCAAGAACATCACGATATCCAACATCGTCTTCGATCATTGTCGTGGCTTGGCGCTTGAAACTGTCGATGGCGGGCTGCTCGAAGACGTGACCATCACGAACCTCACCATGCGTGATGTCACAAACTCCCCGATCTTTTTACGATTAGCCCGGCGCATGCGCGGACCCTCGGGGACGCCGGTTGGTAAACTGCGCCGCGTGAACATCAGCAACATCGTCGCCTACAACGCCGACGCGCGCTATGCCTCAATTATCGCCGGCGTTCCTGAACACAATATTCAAGACGTTGCACTCAGTAACATTCGCATCTTCTATCGCGGCGGAGGCAAGAAAGAGTTGGTTGACGTGCAACTGCCGGAGCGCGAAACAAATTATCCCGAGCCGTCGATGTTTGGCGAGACGCCGGCTTATGGTTTCTTCGTTCGTCACGTTGAAGGAATTGAGTTCAATAACGTGACTGTAAATTACCTCAACCCGGAGATGCGCCCACCGTTTGTGTTGGAAGAGGTTACGTTCGCTAAGTTCAATAATGTAACCGGCTATCGTGCTTTGGTCGTTCCCATGTTCGTGCTCCGAAATGTTTCTGACTTTAATACGCGCGGATTAATTAGCGTTCCTGACATGCACGTAGATCGGATCGTGAAGCAGAACTTCTGATCGTATGCTCAATCATCTTCAAGGTTTTCCTTTAGCGGCTGCGATTTTCCTCCTGGTCTTCGGCGGTGGAGCGGGTATGGCCCAATCGTCGTCGAACGCAAGCTCGGCAAATTTGCCGTCCTGGGTGAAAGATGTTGGCTCGCGCGGCGCGCTCAAATCTCGGCGGATCGTCGTGGTTGATGCGGTCGGTGATGGCGTCACCAATTCAACCAAAGCCATTCAGCGCGCGATTGATGACTGTGCGAAGCGCAACGGCGGCACGGTCAGCTTCAAACCCGGCGCGTACGTCACGGGCGCGCTGTTCCTGAAGAGCAACGTGTATCTGCAAATCAACGAGGGCGTGACGTTGCTCGGCAGTCAGGATGATGCGGACTACCCTTTGATTCCGACACGCGTAGCGGGTATCGAAATGAAATGGCCCGCCGCGCTAATCAATGTCAACGATGCGAAGAATGTGAAGATTTCCGGCGGCGGCGTCATCGATGGTCGCGGCGAGAAATGGTGGCAAAAGTATTTGGCTCTGCGTGTGCAATATGAACCGCGCGGATTGCGCTGGGCTTCCGATTACGATGCCGAACGCGTGCGTTTGCTGGTTATCTGGAAATCTTCAGATGTAACGGTTGAGAATCTCAGCCTCAAACGGGCGGGCTTTTGGACAGTGCAGGTTGTTTATTCGAATCACGTCACGGTGGACGGAATCAAGATCACGGACAACAAAGGACCGAGTACGGACGGCGTTGACATCGATTCATCGTCTCAGGTCCTCGTGCAGAATTGCGACATCGACAACAACGATGACGACATTTGTCTGAAGGCCGGGCGCGATTACGATGGGCTGCGCGTCAACCGGCCCACCGAGTACATCGTGATCCGCAACAACATCACGCGCCGGGGCGGCGGCATCATTTCATTCGGCAGCGAGACTTCCGGCGGCATTCGCCATGTCGTTGCCTATCACAACACCGGCATCGGCACCAATGAAGGCATTCGCTTCAAGTCCGCTAAGACACGCGGCGGCTTTGTCGAAGACATCCTGGTTCGCGACACGAGGATGGAGAACGTTCCACTTCCCTTCACTTTCACTTTGAACTGGAACCCGAGTTACAGCTACGCCACGATTCCCAAAGATGAGAAAAACATTCCGGCCCACTGGATCGCTCTGAGCACACCGGTTACGCCACCGGAACGTGGCTTCTGCGAGTTCCGCAACATCACGATTGAAAACGTGCAGATCATAAACGCACGGCGCATTTTCACCGCCAGCGGATTGCCCGACAAACCGATCGTCAACGTGACGTTCGCAAACATCGACGCTCAAGGAAACGAAGCTGGAATTATCGAGTTTGCGCGCGATTGGATCATGCGCAATGTGAAACTGCTGACCCGCGATGGCGCGCCGTTGAAAGTTTCGAACAGCGAAAATGTTGAGACGCCTGTGGTGGCAAAGCAGTAATTTGGAGGCGTCGTTCGGTATTCGGAAGCGTGGCTTCGATTCGGTAGTGCCTAATTTGCGGATTTACTTTTCCCTAGCCCAGGCGTTTACGCCTGGGTAAGGTGACGGTGCCATCCACGAAAGCCCCATTAATGGGGCTTTCAATTCCTTAAAAACTTCGTCCCCAGGCGTAAACGCCTGGGCTAGAGAAAAGCTCATTCAATTTGGGGCCCTACCTTCGATTCAAGAAGCTACTTCGCCGGCTGAGGAAGATTCTTTAGCAAGCCTTTCATCTCCTCCAAGGTTGAAGCCCGATTCGGATCGGCCGAAAGATTCTTCAACTCCCGCGGATCATTTACACCATCGAGCAACATCGAACCGGCGCGACCTTCGTCCCACTCAACATAGTGCCAGCGTTCGGTGCGGACCGACTCGCCAAACTTGCC
>DATLVM010000268.1:0-28829 GCA_035577445.1 Pyrinomonadaceae bacterium | reverse complement strand
AGCTGATTCGACAGTCGAATCCCTGCGAGATGTCGAGCGAGAGTTACGCTTGCGACTCGAAGCGGCAACGTTATTTTGGCTTGATGACGATTACCGAATCGACGCCGCTACCGTCATCTTCAGTGACAGGGTTAGATGGATCGATCAGTCCTACGCCGTCAACCAGAAATCTATAGTGGTACTTGCCGGGCGCCAGATCAATTCGACAGACCCATCCGTCGCCTTCTCTTGCACAATAATTTTTAGTCTGAATCCAATCGTTGAACGATCCATAGATAGCCACGGCCTCCGCGTCGGTATGCCCCATCAACTTAAGAGTTGTATTGCCGGTGAGACTGGGCACTGGCGGCGGCATCTTTTTGACCAGCACGTCTCCCTGTCCAGTGTTTAGAGTGAGACCAGTGACGTTGCCTTTTTGGTCTTTAATGAAGACGAGGTGTAGGTCTGGGATCTCGCTGTCAGAGAATCTGGACTCGGATTCGGACATGAGTTGCCTCGCCCGCAGGTATGAAGGCTTCACCCACAAAGAATCATCCTTGACGCTTACATAGATAACGAAATCGTGGGCGAACTTCGGATCCAATTCATATCTGCCAACGTACTGGCGCAACAGACCAGGAGCCACTTTGACTTGAGCCGTCACGATCGGTTTCCCTGGCATCGAGGATCTTGCGATGGGCTGCCTATCTCTCATTGCCCGCTCAGATATCTTGGGTTCCGGTTTAATACCGACGAGCGCTATCAGGTGACTCGCCAGCGTCCCGCGCCAATTAAATAGAGTGTGGTTGCCGTTAAATTCGGTGTAGTGGACCCAGTATCCTTTGCTCTGGAGGGTGTCTCTAAAATTCCGGTTGGTCACGAGTAGCGGAGGCGGGATTGGCCGCCCTGGCGGCCCACCACCCGTGTTTTCCATGAGTCCGGCCTCGAACGAGAAGCGCAAGGGGAGACGCGGGCTGGCGGCGAACTGGTGGATTAACCATTCAAAGTCCTTTTCGTTGTCCGGCTTCCACGAGAAAGCACCGGATTGGGAGAGCACGTTACCGAAAACCTCAGGATGCTTGAAGGCAACGAAAGCGGCTGCCAATCCACCCAGGCTTGTCCCGCCGATGATCGTTTGTTCCGGTCGGTCCGTCGCGTGGTAGTTAACGCGCGCCCAGGGAACAACCTCCTGAGCAAGAAAGTCAGCGTATTCTGGAGTGCAGGCCAACTCGCGGAAGCGATCGGGATTGTCTACCATGATGGCGACGAGCGGCGGTATCACACCCGCTGCGATCAAGTTATCGAGAGTAGTAGCGACGTGCGCCGCGTTGACGTAAAGACCACCGTCAGAAAGTACAAGCAAACCATAAGGCTTCTTATGGGCAGCATAGCTGTGCGGAGTGTAAATCCAAATTGCTCGTTCATTGCCGGCTTTGCTGGTGAACTTGTCGCGCTGCACTCGTCCGGTAGGAATTTTGGGCCGAGCAACGCTCCAGAATTGTGACTCCGCACCTGGCAGTTCGGCCGCAGCATAGAAAGTCACTTCATACGGGTTGAGTTCGTTATACCGCTCGGCAAACTGGAGTGGATTAAGCGGGTCGCTCCGCACTGCGTTTCCGAATTGCGCAAGACTGGTCCACTTTTTCGGGTCCGGGAGGTTGGTCGCGAGTCGATAGACGAACCGCGCGCCCTTCTGAAGCCGGAATGTTTTGTACCACAAGTCAGTGTCGAGCAGCCGCGTCATCGGCTTATCAACACCCGGGAGCTGAAAGACAAAAGCACTTCTCGTTTCTTCCGTGCCTCGCCAGAGGATCGTCACGAACACGTCGCGATCGCTGTCCGCCACGGGCTCAACCATCGGCGCGCCGCTTTGCTTGATCTCTTTCCAAAAAGTATCAAGCGCACCTCGGTCACCGGCTTTGAGCCGATCCTGAAGCGCCGCCAGCCGTGGACTTAAGGGCCGGTCGTCAACATTTGGTGCGCTTTCCTGTTTGGCGAACGCGCTCCCGGGATTGAGTCCGTGACGTCCTCCGGAAACTGAGGCGTAAATTAAACTCGCACTCAATGTCAGCACTGTAAACACACGTATGACGATCTTCGGCGCAATGCATAGGCGCATAGTCCGTCCTCCTTCAGTAGTTAGTTAATGGCGTTATTGTTTTCTGCGACCAACCAGGAACGAGCACATCAAGACAGCGATGGCGGCTAACTGCCATAAAACGCCGGACAGGTTATGGTGCGGAAGGTTTACCGCAACCAGAGCGAAGCCCCCGGCAAGACAGGCGATCGCAATGTACAGCACCATTCTTAGAGCTTTCAAATCAAAGGGGAAGCCCCGCTTTATTTCACAGCAACTTACCTTGATTTGCTCGAAGTCGCCGAAGCTTTGCTGCGCGGCAAGTTGGGCCTCGTCTGGCGTCATTCCTTCCTCAATGTTGGCCTGCGTCCGCATCTGAACGTGGAAACGCAATTCCGCCTCGACCTCGTCCGCGATTTCGTCCGCGTGTTGCCAGGCGTGAATAAAATCTACTGTGGCTTTGACTCGGGACATTGTTTGCCCCCTCAGTTCGCCCGTAGAGCCTTCATGGTTGCGCTCGCGAGTCGCTCCCAATTCTGCTCTTCGATGATTAGTTGCTTCCGTCCCGCGCGCGTGAGCTTGTAGAACTTCGCGCGCTGATTGTTGTCAGAAATGTCCCATTCCGATTGCACCCATCCGCGCTGTTCGAGCCGGTAGAGTCCCGGATAGAGCGAGCCTTCCTCGATCTTCAGCTCGTCGCCGGAGATTTGGGCAATGCGCTGACCGATGCCGTAACCGTGCAGAGGCCCAAGGAACAAGGCTTTCAAGATCAACATGTCCAGCGTTCCCTGAAGTAAGCCCGCCTTTGATTTCGCCAACGGCTACCACCTCCTAGATAATCTAGGGCCACGATAGCATAGACTACCCAGACTGTCTAGGGGCAATGTGTGGGACAGAGCTTTTGCTTGGTCTCAGCAAGCCGGTGATGTACTGGAGTAAAGTGCAAAAGCGAAACGCCGAGTATGGTCCGCGTCTCAGGAATAATTAGTGCCGGCAGTCAGGAAGAACGACAGGGCGGGATCGGGAAAATTCAAAGGCCGCGGGATGCGTTCCCAACCATTCGGATCGATGAAGCTGCCGGGCGCGAATTCCCGCCAGGCGTTGCTTGCATGTCGCACGTAAACGAAGACGCCCGGATTAGAAAGGCGCAGGAGCCGCTTGCCGCTGCGGGTCGCGCGAGATAACAACCACGCATCCTCGGCCAGATTCGTTTCGGGATAACGAAGGCCTTCGCTCCAAATGTTTTTCCGATAAGCCAGCGTCCCGCCGTGCACATTCTCCACGAACATTCTTTCATGTAAGCGCGCATCGTTTGTCCAGAATTCACCGGCGGGCAGCTCAAGCACGAACTTGTTTTCCAGGCCGGTAATGTCGCTGGTGCCGGTAATTAGCGGCACCACCTGATATCGCAACCGATCCGGCGAATACCAATCGTCGTCATCCCAATGCGCAATGAATTCGCCCCGCGCTTGTTGGCATGCGAGGTTCCGCTTGGCGCCAATCGACATGCGGCGCCGAGCCTGCACGTACTGAATGTTTGCTGCCGCCGGAACCAGGTCCTCGATTCTGTCACTACCGTCATCGACGATGATTAACTCGCGATTGGGATAATCCTGCTGCCGGAATGACTGGATTGCCTGCGGCAGAAACGCGCGCCGGTTGTAGGTCGGCATGATGCATGACACGAGCGGCCAATCGCGCGCCGCCCGAAAGTAAAAGTAGATGTCATCGCCGAGCAGCTGAGTTATTTGTTCGCGCGTTTGCGAATGCCAATACGATCCATTCAAATCTTTTCGGCTGGTGTTCTCGGCGTGAGCAGTGGCCACGCACAGAGCGGGGTCTGCGAGATCGCAGATTGATCGGCCGCGGCTGCTCCACACGAAACGCGAGTCTTCGCCGACCTGGATGTCGGGGAATCGATGATGTGCCCAGAAGCTTCTGCGATAAGCGAGTGTGTTCCCGCCCACCCAGGCCGCATTCATAATAGGATATCGATACTCCCAGGCGCGCGCCGAAGATGCCTCATAGTAGTAAATGCGACTGCTGCCGCTGATGTCGCAGCCGCGATCGCGGAGCGCGTCGATCTGTCGCGTGATTCGATCGGACGGATACCAATCGTCGTCGTCCCAATGCACGATGAACTCGCCGCGGGCCTGCTCGCAGGCAAAGTTGCGCTTTGCCCCGATGGTCATTTTGCGATCGAGACGCACGTAATGGACGCGTTCGTTTTCAGGCACGCAGTCGGCGATCGAATCCGTTCCATCATCAACGACCAGCAGTTCGAGATTCGGATAATTCTGTCGCAGAAAACAACGAACGGCCTGGGGAACAAAGCTGCGCCGGTTGTACGTTGGCATGATGCAAGTGACAAGCGGTGATGATGATGCAATGGATAGCAGAGTCGCCGGCAAGTCAGCCTGCGAAGTCTGCATCGAGTTTTTGGTGGGGACGCGCAGTGGCCGCTTAATCTCGATCAGATTTCCCGGCGCGAAATTTTCACAGGCGTCACCGCGACAGTGCGGTCGATAAGTTGTCTTTTCCCCGCGCAAGCGCGCACCGCAAAACTTATTTTGATAAAGACGCTTGCTCGCTTCGAACCGCCGCGCCTCTTCCATTCGCCGGCGGTTCGTGAATGGGGCTCGATGCACATAAGCCGCGGCGGCCCATACGCCGCGCCAGCCCGCGCGCGCCGCGCGCACGTTGTAATCCATTTCCCAGCAGGGGCCAGTTGAATAATTCTCATCCGCGGCCCCCACGGCTTCGATCACTTCCCGGCGCACCACGTAACAAAAGTCCGCCAAACTATAAAGTGGCTCGAGCGTGCTGACCTGATCGCCAAATTTCTGCTCAGCTTCAAGAGCCGTGCGCTCAATCTCCTCCGGGCCGTCGCCGGATCCCGCAAACACGCCCTGTTCATTCCAGGCGCTGTTAGTCGAAGGACCGGCCAGACCATTCATTGGATCAGCTTCGAGTCCTCTTAGTAAGTGTTCAAGCCAGCGAGGACCGACTCGTGAGCCGCTTTCCAACAAGACCAGGATCTTGGCGCGGCTGGTAGCAGCCAGCCGATTGAAGCAGGCCGCCATCCCCAACGGCATCGCTGTGCCCTTCTGCGGGATGTCTTCATAGCGTCGTAACTCCCCTTTCATGGCGACGTCCGGCCCATCCGGCAGCAGCACTAAACGAAACTTGCCACGGGTGTTGCGGCGGAGGCTGTCAACAGTCGCGCGCAGCCCCTCGGGCTGTTCATGACAGTAAATGCCAATGCAAACCTGTTTCATGCGATGACTCTTCAATGCTTAGTCCCCGTGTACATAAAATCGGTCCCATGAGATCGTCGTGTGCAGGCGATACCCTTGATCACGCAGCGCCGTGTCGATTGCCGGATCGTTGTAGTTGTTTTCTATCGTGATGCACGGGTTGCCAATCGCCGACAGTGTCGTCGAAGTCAGGATCAAGAGTTCCGATCCCTCCGTGTCAATCGATAGATAATCGACCTGATCAATGCCGTGTTCGTGAAGAATCGCGTGCAGAGGGCGCATCGGCACTGGAATCACGGATTTGCTTCCCCCGAATTCGTTCAACTCGGTATCGATACGCGCCAGATGCTTCGGGTCATACTGTGAGAGGATCCCACTCAGCATGCGGGTCCTGACGACCTCGCTTTGCACGGCGAGAAACTCGACCGCTGATTCCTCGCGGTTGCCAACGCACGCCTGCACACAAATGCAACGCCGATTTTTGCGTAGTTCAGCGCAAACGTCCGGCAGAGGCTCGATGCAGATGCCGGTCCAGCCTCGTTCTCGCTCCAGCATCAGCGTGTTCGAGAACGTGACCCCGTCATAGGCGCCGATATCGACAAAGACACCGTTCCGTTTCCCACCCAGATATTCGTCGACGACGTTTTCCTGTCCTAGTTGGCTCGCATGACTTGCTGTTCTTCGCGGTGGTGGTGAAGGATCATGTCTGGAAAGAGTCTTCGCGGCCAGCCCCACCTGCGTCGGGATTACCAATCGATCACCCGCTTGCCCGACGAGCGACCAAATTTCAAACGAGGTGCCGCGCTCGGTTTCCAGCAGCGGAAGATCTTCTTTGTAACCGTGTTCGCTGAACCAGGTTGTCGCCGGCCAGTATCCTCCCCAGTCAGTGCCAACCAGCGCATACAACTTACCCGGAGTCAGGAATTCGACGCTGACGGGAGAGACAGACCAGGCTACGACTTGGGTGAACTGCAGGCCCGTGAGCGGCTCCGGGATCGCCGTCAGCGGGCGCAGCTCGTTGTTGTGCGACGAAGCTCCGGCCTCCAACTTCGCGATCGTATAGCCCATCGTTTCAGTGAATGCCACGGACGCGGAAGCCAGTTGCGGAGCAGACCGGGGCGTCTCAAGGAAGTCAGGCGGCACCCCCTTCACCGGCCCAGGTAACCGCTGGCGCTCAGTGTAGTGACGGACATGGCTCAAGTGCAGATGGCCCGCGCGGATCGTCCGCGCTGGATTACTTATTTCCAGTCCGGCGCGTTCGGCTTCCCAGGCCAGCCGATTGTCAGACGCGGGCAAGCCGAGTTGGAAGTCACAATCAATTTGCGGCAGCGGAGTTTTGAAGATCCAGGCATCCTGGCTCCCGGCGTGCGGAAAAAACTGCAGCGAGCCGTCCGGTTGCATGTCCCAGCGAGAGAGACAGATCAGTTTCCCAATCAAGTCGTAACCGTTCAAACGTTCGAGAGTCTCATCGAAGAAGATGTCGGCGTTGGCGATTGTCACCGTCCGGCCGTCAAAATTTTCATTCGCATACTTAAACAGGAACTCAAAAGTCAGGCGACGCCCCAACGCGATTAACCTAACTTTAGCCTCATCGCTAAAGTGACTGACCGACAACGTTTCGGGCTGCGTCGCGTCTTCGATGAAGACACGCACTTCATCAATGTGATCATTTGCGGCGTTGAGTTTGACGCACTCGACGAGTTCCCCGCGCCGGCGTGGATCAGGATCGTGATAAAAGCCTGTGAGCAAAATCATTTTGCTTCTACTGACCAACGAAAGAGCGGCTTAGTCACCGCCACTCGCGCACAAGCGGACGTGCCGCCCTAAGGAATCGGCGATTGCCTTCCGACAAATACTGACAACGGTTTGAATCAGGCGCCATTGTCGAATCTCTACTGCGGGGGGCCCAAAGCGACGGCCTTACTTGGAAATCTGCCGTTGTCCTCAATAGACGATCAGACGTCCTTCGGGGTAGGTCCCGTCCCAGCCGCACGGCCAATGACCTTTGCGATACCAGTCCATCAGCCTGGGATAAAATCCGTCTGGTTTGTTTGTCGCCAATTGGTAGGCCGCTCCCGCGGTGTCCCAGGCCGCCTGGTTCGAGACATTCACGTCGTCTTCGAGTTCATGATCGCGGCCTGACTTGACGATCGCCTGCAACGCTCGGTCAAACGCCGGCGCCCAGGCAGGATGACTTTGATCTACATCTTTGTGGAATGATGCGTAGATCCATGGATCATCCTGACAAGCATCCCACGCGTCCTCCCACGAAAAGACCTGTTTGATATTTGGATCGGCGATCCGATCACCCACATGCTCGAACCATGGAAGCGTATCCAGTTCATTTAGAAAGCGCTCCAGAACATTCGCTTCGCTAGTTTGATCCGCCATTTCGGTTTACCTCGCCGTTGCCTACACTAAGGTCCAGTTATTGAAATAGTAGTTCCATATTGACTCTTCATAGAGCTCGTAGTTCCCTGACAGAAACCGCACGGAGGCTTATCGACTTTAATGCTGCCGCTTCCTCCCTTGAGACTTTTCTGATCCATAACGGCCGCCAATTTGGTGAGACACCTTCCCTCCGCATGAGTTTTACTCACGGCATTCAATCTCAGGTTACTTGCCGGAGGAGAATCGAACGAACCGCTTGCGCCGGTCGCGGCAAACGTGAAACCGGGAAGTTTTGCGGAGATGGTAGCGACCGTTGGACTCCGCTCAATATTCGGCCCCACGGCTTTGCTGTCCCTGAGAGCGCGCAACCCGACGGTATCAGTGCGTGCGTCTTCGGCTTTGAGCTTGGCCAGGGCAGCAGCCGGCGGATTATTAGCTACGACTTCATTAAAGTAAGCTTTCGACTTTGGCAGGACCAGCTTGTCGCCAAAGGCGTCCAATTCGGCATGTCCGACTTTGGTCACCGTCTGCGAGCTTAGCTTCGGGTTGATCTCTCCTTCTATATGATCTTTCTCTGAATCGCCGGACTTGCCTTCAGTAACCACTACGAGAGAAGTCAACTTGTATTTCGATTTGATAGCGGGCAGCTTGGCGGTTACCTGTTTCGCCGTCAGTTTTTCGTTGCGCAGATGTACTTCGGCTTCCGCGACGGCCTTTGCCAGGTCTGCTTGTTTCTGAGCATCGGTTCTGGTGTCAGGTTTCTTGTCCTTGCCGCCAAACAAACTCTTAAACAGCGACTTCGCCTTATTAATGATCCACGTGACCGCCGCCTCGATGGCCTTATCAACCGTGTCGCGGACCTTCTTAACGATGTCTCTAATCTTGCTGGACACTTTCCCAAGTCCGACCAAGCCGGCCAGGAAGCTGATCGCCAGCGAGAGCATATTGCCGAGGATGCTTTCGACTTTTGCCGCCGCGGCGCCGATGTTGCCGGCGGCGATGGCCACGATTGAATTGATGAAGGCGGTGACGACCGCAATGATCTTCGAGATCTTTTCGACGAACACCATGACGGTGTCGTAGATGGAAACAATCGCCGAGATAAATCCCGCACCCGGAATGAACATCGCGATCAGTTTGGGTATCGCCTTGGTGACGACGGCATCCTTAACGAAATCGATGATGCCCTGAACGATCGTGTCCTTCAGGCCGGTGAGCTTGTCTTTGATCACTTCCCAAGCGGCCTTTGGTCCACCATTGATCAAGGCCATCACGACGTCGAAGACCGCCTCGAGTCCCGTCATGATCGTCTCACCGTAGGGACCGAGGGCCTTGACGATCTTTCCGCGAATCTGCGCCCAGGTGACTCCGAGAATGCTGATCGCCATCTTGCCGAACTCAAGCAGCGTCAGGGCCTGCGGGATGTAAATGCCTTCCAACGATCCCACCAGCCAGTCGATCAGACCCTTTTTCAGATGCGTCAGGAAATTCGCGCCGAAATTCGTGAAACCGAGTTTGGCGGCGGCCACCAGGTTCTTAACAAACGGCAGCGGATTTTGCAGGATGCTCTTGAGCGCGGCGCCCGTCTTCTGGATGTAACCCCACGCGCCGGGGCTGACGACGTCGAACACGATCTCGAGCAGCTTGAACATCGCATCGACACCCCAGCTCACGAACTTGCCGATAAAGCCGCCGAAGACGCCGGCGAGTTTGGCGAACGCCAGCGGCACCAGAATGATGTCTTCGATCGTGAGCGACTTGAACGCGGCGATGAACAGATCGGGAATTTGACTGACGAAGCCGACGAGCTGCGACATCGTGCTCTGGAACCAGGCCCACGCGCGCGGAATCGTCTTCGCGTCTTGCATTTTCTGCCAAACGTCGCCCAGGCCAATCATCTTCAGCAGTGGCCCAAGCAAGGTCTCGGCACTGCGCTCGACTGTCTCACCCGTGATCGGATCTTTTCCGAGGATGCCCTTCAGCAGGTTGTAGCCTTCAGTGCCTTCGGCGAGCTTCGCGATCGGTTTGAGGATCGCGTCCTTGATCAGATCGATGATTCCGTTGACCAGGCCTTTGGCGAAGCTGATGATCTGATCAATGGGATTGGTGAAGATGCGTTTCGCGCGTTCCCACGTCGTTCCCGGATTGAAGAGATCTCCTGGCAGGCTCAAACCGGCAATAAATTCAGTCACCGCCGCCTTGATGGCCGCGCCGGTCATGCCGAGCGAATCGATCTGTTGTTCGACAAACGCGCCGGCCTTTTCGAACACGCCTGAGTTTTCGAGCGCCTGGGTAATCAATCCGCCGCCCGGCAGGAATTCAATCAAGGCGCGCAGGATGTTCGCGGCGTTGCGATCGACCGCGCTCATGCTGATTGGGTTGACGCCGAGCACAATCGTGAACATCCGGAAGCCCGGAATCATGTTTGCTTTGTCGGCCAGCCAATCCAGCGGGTTAGGAATATCGAAGCCGAGGAACCCTTGCATGCGCGGAGCGGCGCGCTCTTGCACGGTGAACGACTCGCCGCGCGTTGCCGCGGACGAAGCTGCCTGAGCTTCGCGTTCCAGAGCGTCGCCGCCCTGGGGTGTGAAGTGCAGCAGCGTGGCGCCGCGACTTTGTTGGACGACGTGCGCAACCTCGTGCGAGATCAAACTCAGGTCAGTCGGCTGCTCTCCGGGACCAAGAAAGATGTGATTGCCGTACGCAAACGCACGGGTGGAAAGATTTCTGACAACGCGTTGCGCGCGGGCATCGGTGTGCACGCGGATCGGCGTCAAGTCGACTGAGAAGGTACGCGCCAGGGGATTTCGCACGGCGACCGGCAGCGGTGCGCCGGCGCTGGTGATTGAAGTTGGGTCAATTTTCTGCAGCGAGTGCGTCGTGATCGCTTTGCCAAGTAGGCGATGCAGCGGACGCACCGGTGGAGCGACAACATGAGTCGTCGGAAGCTGTGCGAACTGAATGATCGGCGCGGGCGCATTGTGATTTGAATCGCGAGCCACGGGCGCGCTGCGGTCCGGAAAGCTCCACGGATGCAGATCAATCCCGATCGGGTGGCGATGACGAGCGGTTTCCCTTTGCGGAAGATCAGATAACGCTTCCAACAACCCGGCGCCCGAGATTAGTGAGTCACCGCGAACGGAATTCTCGGCTAGCGACGCGAACGAGGAAACCGCGGACGAATAGTTCTGTGCGTTTGACCGCCGGAATTCCTTCGGCAACGAAAATCGCTGTCGCTCGACTGGCAAGTGCTTTCCGCCAAGCCGGGCAAGCGTCGGCCCCGTCACGCGCTGTTGCTTGGCAAACGTGCGCGCCGGCGGCAGCACTTTCGGTTTGGCCGCGGCCTGAGTCTTCGTGGTTGTGCGTGCAGCAGTTGGTCCCATCTACTTAACTCACAAGCATGAACACGTTTTGCCGATTTGCTTTGGTCAGTCCGCGTTTCTGATCTCCAGTTCGAGCCTGACCGTGTGCTGCCGGGCGAACCTGCGCGCCCGGCTACCACGGTGAATCTGATCGTGCGCCCTCGCGGTGAGTGCCTCCATTTCAACTTCATCCAACTGTTGCGAACCCTGCTCGATCTCCTGTTCGAGGCGCTGTTGCACCCACAACTGGATGACTCCGCGCCGCTGCACGGGATCCGTGATGGCCATGATGGCGCTCTCTTCTGGTGTCAGATTGGGGGCTTGGTTCGCGATCCGTCTTTGGATGCTGGCGTACAAGCGGCCCGCGCGGGTGCGGCTGAAAGTCGCGGGGTGTCGCCAGACGCGCTCCTCGTGGTGGATCGTCAAAGTCGGCGGCGGAACTCCCGGCGGGTAAGTAAGGCCGTTCACGATCCTCGCTGCGTTCCTGAGCTGCACGTAAATTTCGTGGCCGTCGGTGGCGTCCCTCGCCGCCTGTAGTCTCGCCTCAACACGCCGCTGGATTCTCGCCTTGTCGGCGACGGTGCTGAGATCGATGAAGCGCGTCAAGACCCGTTCGTTGTAGCCCGCGCTCCGCTCCGACAGGCGTACCTCCGGCTCTCTCTCAATGCGCGCGGCTACGCTTTCCCATTGCGTCTGATCGATCAACTCCCTTGGGTTGCCCGGGGTCATCCCCAAATCGGAGGGCGCGCCGAAACTGTCCAGAAGCCTTTGCAGCAGGGACGCCAGAGTATTTTCGTCGGCCACGATTTCGGATTGGGTGGGGTCGCTGGCGACCGGAGCAGCCGAGGCTGCTCCCGAGGCCGCTACCACGCGGTTGGCCTTGGAGTCGGTTCCTCTGAACTTGGCCCAGGCCTGATCGAGGAGACGGCGGGTGTCCGCGCGCCGCCCTTCGGGCAGGGCGTTGAATCTGCCTTCCATCCACTCCAGCAGGTTCTGGACTCTCCTCTCCGCGGTCGCCACCATCAGCGTCGCCCCACGGCCGGAGACTGCGATCCAGAGCCGGTGCGATTCGCCCGCGGCATTGAACCTGACTCCCTCGCCGAAATTAGCCGCCGCACCGCCGACCTGCGCGCCCGTCGGCCGTTCGCCCGCGGGGTTCACCACGCCGCGCACCACCCAAAGGCTACCGCGCGGCACGGCCTCCAATGTTTGAAGCTGAAAACGCATTCGAATCACAGCCAGCAGCGGTCGCAGCACGAGCGCTCCGACGCGCCGGCCGGCGAACCGGTTGACGACCGACTGCCCAGCGGCCAAGGCTCGTTCGAGCCGTTGTTGCGGATTCCCGCCGGCGGCGCGCTGAAGCAGCGATTGCGCGCGCTCGCGAATCCATTCAGCGACGCGATCCAACGCCCGATCGATCGGCTGGCGTAGCTGATTGACGACGCCCGTGATTGCGTCAGTGACGCGGCCAAGTCGCAGCACACTGGCAAGAAAACTGATGATGATGGTCAGCGTCCGGGCCATCGTCGTCTCGACGCGGTTGGCTGCCGTGCCGATGTTGCCGCTGGCGATCGCCGCCATCGAGTCAATGAATGCGCCGACCGTCTCTGCGATCTGCCGGGCGCGCTGGACGAAGAACGTGATCGTGTCGTAGATGGAGATGATGGCCCGAATGAAACCGGCGCCGGGCACCATACTCGACACGAGTGTGGTGATGGCCGCCACCACGATCCGCTCGCGCACGAACGTCATGATTTGGCCCATCACCATCTCGCGCAGGTTCGAGATCGACTGGCTGATCCGCTCCCAGGCTGCGGCCGGGCCTTCGCGCACCAGCGTAACGACGATGTCGAACGTCGTTTCGAGCACGCTTACTGCCGTCGCGCCGATCGCGCGCACCAGCTTAGCGCGCAGGTTCTGCCATGTCAGCCCGAGCACGCTCAAGACGAACTTGATGATCTCGCGCAAGTTGATCGCTTGCGGAATGTAGATGCCTGAGCCACTCATTGCGCCGGTCAGCCACTCGATCAGTGAACGCCGCAGATGATTGAGAAAGTTGTCCTTGAACTGTCGAAAACCCTGGGCGCCCGCGCGCACAAGGTTGTGCGCGAAGCCGCCAGGGTTACGAAAGATTGTGGCCAGTGCGCCGGCGGTGCGTCGCAAGTAGGGCATGACGCGCGGCGCAACCACCTCGAAAATGATTTGGAGCAAGCTCAAGACTTGATTGCCTGCCCACGAAACAAACGAGCCGACGAAGCTCGCAAAGACGCGGCCGATGCGCATGAACGCGCGCGGCAGAATGACGATGTCGATAATCTCCAGCTGCCGGAGCTCGGCAACAAAACGAGACGGAATGTCTCTGACGAAAGCCATCAAGCCTTCGAGCGCCCCCTGGAACCAGGCCCAGGCACGTGGGATGGCGCGCGCACGCTGGATGTTCTGCCAAACTTCTTCCTGGCTGATAAGTCTCATGAACCCGCCGATCAAGGTCTCGGCGTTACGTTGAACGGGCTCGCCGGTGATCGGATTTTGGCGCAACACCGCCGTGAGCAAATCCCAGCCGCGCGTTCCCTGGGCCAGCCGGGCTAAAGGTCGCAGAATCGCATCTTTGATGATCCTGATAATTCCGGTCGCCAGTCCTCGCCCGAAACTAATCAGCCGATCGATGGGAGTCGTGAAGATGCGCACCGCCCGATCCCAAACTCGACCGAGGTGCAGAATGTCGCTTGCACTGAGCGACGAGATGAAATCTGTGACCGCGGATCTGATCAGACCGGCGGTCATGCCCAGTGAGTTGATTTGCTGCTCGACCCAATTGCCAACACGATCGAAGATGCCGTAATTGTCCAGCGCCTGGATGATGAGTTCGCCGCCGGGGATAAACCCGACTATGGCGCGGAAGATGTTTGCGGCACTCCGCGGCACCTCTTGCCCGTTGACCGGGTTTCGGCCGAGGATGATCGTGAGCATTCGAAAACCGGGGATGTTGTTCGCCCGGTTGGCAAGCCAGGTGAGCGGGTTTGGCAAACTAATTCCAAAGAGTCCTTGCGGTCGCGGCTGAGTGCGCTGCCTCACCGTGAACGATTCGCCATGCACTGCGGCCGCCGAAGCTCGTTCCGCCTCATGCTCGAAGGAATCCGCACTTCCAGGTGTAAAGTGCTGAAGCGTGGGGCCGTGACTTTGCTGAATCACGTGGGCCACTTCGTGCGCGATTAAACCCAGGTCAGTCGGCTGTTCACCGGGACCAAGAAAGATGTTGTGGCCATACGCAAACGCGCGGGTGGATAGACTTCTGACGACGCGTTGCGCGCCGGCGTCGGTGTGCACGCGGATCGGCGTCAAGTCGACTGAGAAAGTACGCGCCAGGGGATTTCGCACGGCGACCGGCAATGGCGCGCCAGTAGTGGTGATTGAAGCTGCGTCAATTTTCTGCAGCGAGGGTGTGGTGATCGCTTTGCCAAGTAGGCGATGCAGCGGACGCACCGGTGGAGCGATAACATGAGTCGTCGGAAGCTGCGCGAACTGAATGATCGGCGCGGGCGTATTGTCAGACAGTTGATTTGAATCGCGAGCCGCGGGCGCGCTGCGGTCCGGAAAACTCCACGGATGCAGATCAATCCCGATCTGGTGGCGATGACGAGCGGCTTCCCTTTGCGGAAGATCAGATAACGCTTCCAACAACCCGGCGCCCGAGATTAGTGAATCACCTCGAACGGCATTCTCTGACGGCGACGCTAACGAGGAAACTGCGGGCGAATAATTCTGTGCACTTGAATGCCGGAACTCTCTCGGCAACGAAAATCGCTGCCGCTCTACTGGCAAATGCTTTCCGCCAAGCCGGGCAAGCGTCGGCCCCGTCACGCGCCGTTGCTTCGCAAACGTGCGCGCCGGCGGCAGCACTTTGGCCTTTGCTGCGGGTGCGTTAGTGCGCGCTGCTCTTGGCGCATTCACGGGCATCGAAATTATCTCGCATCAACAATCGAGTCGGTCTGTGCTTACGTAACCCACGGCGACCGGTCACTTGATTACCGCCTTGCCCTTTCTTACGAGGTCAATTAACCCTTCAACGTCACCGGCGGTGATGGTGCCGGGGCCATACTGACGCAAACGTTCATAACTGAATTTGTCTGTATTAACTGCCTTTTCCATTTTCGTCCGGGTCATCACAATCATCGTTCCAATCTTTTCCGGAAATGTTCCGCCGTTTGGGTTCTTTTGGTTACCTAGGAGTGTGTTGAGAGTCGGCCCACCGTCCACGGAATAATTGGGTAGCGAAACAGCGCCGGGAGGCTTCGGACAAGCGGACGGTTTGATTGAGTGTGGCGTGACCTCCAACTCTTCGGCAGTGAGCGGGTCGTATATTCCCTCTCGAATCGTGATTTGATCAGCGAACTGATCGGCTCCCTTAGGAGTACCGGCAGACTGGTATGTTGCACTGACGTCGTAAAAGCGAATGAAGGTTCGTCGCCGCTTGCCTTTGATCACTTTCAACGTCGAGCCCTTAACGAGTTTTTCGGTATCAAGCTCGATCCGTTTCATGTCTGCATTTGCGTTGGCGTCGCCCGGGATCAGGTTCCAAGAAGTGTTGGGCCCCATGAGCCGATAGCTGACAAGGTGGAGGCGCGACCAGCCGGTACCGCCTTTCTGCGTGGTGTTCAATTGATTCATTAGCACTTGACCTGGACGCGCTGCCCCGTGTGACGCAAGTGAGCTGGTGTCGTCGCTTGGCGTCGTATTTCCTGCTAGTCTGGTGAGCGGCTTCACAAAAACACTCTTCGCCAGATTGCCGCTTGGCTTGTTTACGATAACGGTCGAAGGAACGTCGAACTTCAATATTCCTTTCAGCGCATCTCGCAAGTCATCCAGTCTTTTTTGAATGCGCTGCTGGCCAGCTTCGGGTTTTTCCGTTCTTCCTACAGTCGTAACTTCATTTTCAACCGCTACTAATAAAGGCTCGATCGCCTTCATATCTTTGGCATACAGATTTGCCGCCAGATACTCACGAAGACTCTGCGGAACACTAGCGATCATGACGGAGGGCTTTTGCGGCGTTCCTTCGACCATCAGGGTGTGCTCGCCATCGTCCGCCTTGAATTTCGATCGCGCCTTCCACCAATTAACAACTGCGGCAACACCAGCCTTGGCAGCGCCCACCGCCTTGCTGATTAGCGCCTTCGCTTTGTTGGCGATCCACTTCGCTACTTTCTCCAGCACGGCGTCGACCTTGGCGCGAATCTTTTGGATCGCGTCACGAATCTTGTTGGTGACGCCGCTGAGACGGAGCAACGCGGCGAGAAAATTGATGACCAGCGACAGGCCACGCGCGAGCCCCTTCTCCATCGCATCGGCCGCAGCGCCAATGTTGCCGGCCGCGATCTCGCTAATTGAACCCAGGAAGTTCGAGATCATTTCCATGATCTGTTTGGCTTTCTGGATAAAGAAAATGACTGTGTCGTAGATCCCGATGATGGCTTTGATAATGCCGGCGCCGGGAATGAAGAGGCTGACCAGCCACTGGATGGCCTGTTCGATGATCTTCTGCTTGATGAAATCCTTGACCGCTTCGACGAACGCGTCGCGCATCTCGGCTGCCATGTCTTTCAATTGCTCCCAGGCGGCCATGGGCCCTTTGGTGATCAGCGTTTTTACGAGTTCGAAAGTTTTTTCCAGACCCGCGACGACCGGCTCGCCCATGACGGCGACCATGTGCTTGCGGATGTTCTGATACGAGATGCCGATCATTTGCAGGGCGACGCTGATGATGCCCGGAAAGTCCCACGTCGTTGGCAGGACGAGCCCTTCGAGTGAGCCGGTCAGCCACTCGAACAACGCATCCTTCAAATGCTTCAAAAAGTTCTTACCGAAATTTTGGAAGCCGGTGATCGCCGCATTCATCAGGTTCTTCACGAACTGAATCGGCTTGGTAAAGATCGCCTTTAGAACCGCGGCCCCTTTGTTGATGATGTTGTCGATCGTGGCTAGTGAGAAGCCGAATTTCTCCAGCGCCCACGTGAAGAATTTCTTGGCCGCCCAAAGCAAAAGCTTGCCCAGCTTTGCCAGCGCGCCGGACATCGACTCTTTCATCTTCTCGATCTTTTCGTCGATGGCTTTGATCGCGGCGGTCTGTTTGTCTTTGAGTTTGTTCTGTAGCTCTTCCTCCCGCTTCGCGACGAACTTGTCCATCTCGTCCAGCTTGGAATTCATTTCGTCGGCGGCTTTCTTGCCAATGTCTTTCAGGCTCGGCCCAAGGCCGTCGACGTACTCCTTGATCTGGTTGCGCGCGCGCTGCAGCTCGTCCTTGCATTCCTGAATGACCCGCTTGTTGTCGGCGGAAATGTCTTCGACAAGTTTGTTGATAGTGGCGACGAATTTTTCGCGATTGCGATCGAAGATGGCTTTAACTTCCGGCAGATCGTCGATGCCTTTGATCCAGTCGCGGATTTTTCTGGCCCAACCAAACATGCCGGAGTAGCGATCATCTTTGAAAGCGTCGATCTCGCGATTGACGGTGTCTTCGAATTCTTTCGTCGCTTTGGCATTCCCGTCATCGAAACGTTTCATCGATTCAATTTCTAAATCGGCGAGGCGCTTCTTAACTTTGTCCTGGGCCGTCGTGTACATGCCGTTGATCTTGGCAGCAACTTCGTCGCGTTTCTTTTCCAGCGCGGATTTGGCGCCCTGCTGTTTCGTTTTGGTCGCGGTCAGCCCAGCCTTGCGCTTGGCATTCAATTCTCCGCGTTTTTTCGTCTCTTCCTGCTTCAGGTCCTGCTCAACGCTTTGTCCCTGTTGTTGCGCGAACTTCTGCACGGCCAGCGGCTCTTCCTTAGCCGACTTCTCCATGCCTTTCTTTTCCTTATTCGCCGTCGCCAGATCGCCGCTGTCGACCATGTTGAGTTGTTCCTGGGTGACGCCTTCCTCGTTTAGCTTTTTGTCGGCTTCGTTGGTGAAGTTCGAGAGATCGGTGTGCTCTTTTTGCAGCGGCGCGATGCCGTCCTTGCCGAGGGCCATGGCGCCGGTGGGCGGCGCGGCTTCCGTTGGCGGCAGGGCTTCAGGTTCGTGCTCGCGCGGCGCCGGCGCCGGCGTGTTACGCATGTCCTGAAAAGTCGAGACGACGTTGCTCTTGTCTTCCTGAATTGTCTTCAAGACCTCGGCGCCGGTGTGCTCTGCCTTTTTGTCGCGCTTGAAGTTGTCGACGTCCTCGACTGATTTCGGCATGTTCTCTCTTAAAGTTTGCTGGAGAGTTTGCTTGCCTTTGTTCGCATCAACCTTCGGCGCGGGACGGCCGCCGACAACGTTGACCTGACCGGCGTTACTTTTGGATTGGCCTTCGCTGGCTGGAATGAGCACGGCTTTTTCGGCCTGGACGCGCTTCTCGCCGGCGTCATCATGAGTTTGCTGGCTTTCTCGCAGTTGCTGTAACCGCGCAAATCCCCTCGACATAATTGGCGCGGCTTTGCTGGCGAGATACTGCGCGACTTTGCGGTTGCCGACGCCCGCCAACGACGGCGAGCCCTTCCCCTGCGGTTTTCCCCGACCCTTGCCGGCAGCGCCAGGTTTTTTGCCCTTCGCAAAGGGCTTCAACTGCGTTTTCTTATCTGTTTTCTTGTCGAGCTTTCGGACGTCCGGAACAGGCTGGGGAGGCGGGCCTTTCCCGATCCTGGTGATCGCGGCCCGCGCGTCGGCCTCGAGTTTGATTACTTGTTCCTTGGTCATGTCTGACGGCATCTCGATTATCTTGCCGTCAGCTGTGCGGTAATAGAGTCTGCCCAGCATCTCGACCGGCTTACCGCCGAGGAACATCGAGGGCGGTCCGCTCGGCTTTTGCACCGCGGGCGCAGTCGTACGCCTGGGCGCCGCCGGCTTTGCAGCAGGCGCCGGTGTGTTGGCGGGTTTCGTTGTGCGACTGGTTTCCGGAATAGCTGTGCCGTCCTCCCGTTGATTAGAGCCGGCGCAGTGGGCAGACGCCTCCGGCTTTACGGTACTCGCGATCGATTGCTGCTTCGACCATTCCCGACGTAACAATGCCGCCGTCTTCCAGCGCCAACAGCGAAGCGTGCAGCGCGGCGTTCTTGATCTGACCGCCGGTCATCGCGCAGCGCGTGGCGACTTCCTCGAGCAACGTAAAATCGACTATGTGAGTCGGCGGCAGATGCAATTGCCAGATGGCCCAACGCTCGGGCGGCGTCGGCGGCGAGAAGTTGATCACAATGTCCATGCGCCGCTGAAATGCGCTGTCGATTCGTTCGCCTGCATTCGTGGTCACCAGCAGGATTCCGTCGAACGATTCGAGTCGCTGCAACAGAAAGTTGGTCTCTAAATTGGCATAGCGATCGTTTGAGCTCTGCACGTTCGTGCGTTGCGTCAGCAGCGCGTCGCCCTCATCCAGCAACAGGATCACGTCGAGTTCTTCAGCGCGCGAGAAGACGAGATTCAGGTTCTTTTCGGTTTCGCCGATGTACTTGTTGACGACGCTCGAAAGATCCACTCGATAGAGATCCATCTGCAGCGTCGCGGCGAGCAGACGCGCGGCGAGCGTCTTGCCCGTGCCGCTCGGCCCGCTCAAGAGCGCGCGCACTCCGGCATTCGCCCCGGTCGCGGCCTGCGCCTGAAGGTTCTCGCGATGACGACAGCGGCTGACCAGGTTTTCCAATTCGGCGCGCGCGTCCCCGGAAACAGCCAGTTGATCCCAATCGCCAGTGACGGAGAGGTAATCCGCCAAAGCGTCGAGTGCCTGACGATTCAAAGATCGCGTGGCGCGCTGCGCGTCCCCCAGCGTGATGAACTCGTGCTTGTCCAACGCCGCGTATGATTTCGCAAGATGCGCGGCGCGATGAATGTTTCCGGCCGTCAAGCGATAGCGCTGGCTGATGCCCTCCAGGTCGTGAAGCTTCTCGGCGCTGCAAACCTCTTCCCAATGCCGGCGGCGCAAACTTGCATCGGGCATGTCGAGGTTGAGCGTGACTGCGCGCTCGACGCCGTCGCCGCTAACGCCGCCCTGCCTGCCGACCACGATGCCGTAAGGTGCCGCGCAAGCCGGAAGGTGACGCACTTCAACGATTTCCTGCGGCGCAAGATCGAAGACGATCACCGGCAGTGCATGCAGCGCAGTTGATAGCGGTCCGGCCAAACGCCATCGGTCATCGCCGTTCGCCGGCGAAGCAGTGACTTCCAACAAACCCAAACCAAGTTCGCGCGCAATCGCGCCGAGCAAGGTGCGACGTCCGTTGTGATTGGCGCCACGCACCATCACCCCGTCGGCTTGTTTGCTGGCGAGGAGTTGAGGAATCGCCTTCACGCGTTCGTGAAGTGCTGGGGTAAGAACCATTTGATCGATTGATCGCAACTCGTGCGGCGATCGATAACGAAGACCGGCGCCAGGAATTTCGTTCTGCTCGCCGCGCAGCGCATCCCACAACGGACTGGGCACTTCCATCGCCCATTCCAGGCGCGGCGCTTCCGGATTGACGACGCGCACTAAACCGAGTTCATACATCCGCCGCACGTCGGTGCGCGCGTCACTCGAATTCGTTTCATCGCGCCCCCAACAATTCAGCAGCCCCGGCGTCACGCGGTGTTGGCCCGGCGTGCCTTGCATCGTTTCGAAAACACTGCCGAAGCGCAGGTCTTCTTCGATCAAACCAATGATGGTCAGGAGGATCATCGCCGAGTGATCCAAACCCGCGGCTGTTTGCAGGGCGCGCAGCGGCAAGTGTCCCGTCGCTTTCTTTTCCCACGCGCGCAACGAGTCGAGCCAAACCAAAACTGCTTTGCCCGAGTTCACTCCTGCCAAACCGCCGTCAGCCAGTTCGTTGTTATAGCCGATGAGAAAAGGAAACTCTTTGAACGCAGCTTCGCTGGACCCGAACACTTGCACGACGTGATGAAACAGGCTGAGCACGGCCCCATAAAAGAACAGTTTGAAGTGTTCCGTCGGAGTTGGTTCCAGACCGTCGAATAAATTCTTCTTCCGCATCTTGCTAATCGAAATGAAAAGTGATGAAACGCCCGGCCGCGGGTACCCAACCCGGATCGCGATCGAGTCCGGCGAAACGAATCTCTAAAGGCAAATCCGCCAGCCTAAAGAAAACATCGATATGAGTGTCAGTGGCGCGCACTCGCGCGTAACGCTGACAGAGCATCGCGGCGATGTCGCTCTGGGACTTGAGTCCCAGGGCCAAACACAAACGCGCGCGCACGTAAGGCATCAGCCGCGACAGCCACCGGCGCACCTTCGGCGACGCCGCCACTTTGGATCGCAGCGGCGAAAGTTTTGGCATTCGTCCGCGTGATAGCAAGTATTCCGAAACATCGTAAGGTTCGATTTCGCGCTGCAGTTGCTCGCGCACATCGTTCGCGAGCGGCAGATCTAAAATCAAAAAGCCTTCGGGATGCAGTACGCGCAGGCGTCTGCGATCAGCGCTCCATGGCCACGGTCGATCGTCGCTGAACATCGACAACCATTCCGGCGGCAGACGCCATTCCTCGTCAGGGGCAAAACTTGCTCCTGGCGGTTCTTCTTCACGTCCGGCGAGGTTCGCGAGCAGTAACCAAACTGGATCTTCTTCAAGCGAGTCGCTGGTGAGCTCCGCGCCGGCGAGGGCAACAAAATCCCAGATCATCAATTCAATTCCCGGCGCCGCGGGCATTGTGAAATCGCCATAAAGATTCAGATACAGCGCGAGGTTGATTAAGTAGAAGAGCCCGCCCAGTTGCGTCTCGATTTCTACCGAAGCGGCTTCGACGCTGTGGTCAACTGAAACTGACTCGACCGGATCTGGCGGCTCGAGGTTCGCTAAGTCGCGTTCGCTTTCTCGAACGTCGGCAATGTCACGTGCTGCATCGAAAGTTGGCAAAAGAACTTTCGTTCCAATTGAATCGTGAGGCGAGCGATCAGACCCTGCCACGGTGGAAGATGACTCTTCATGAAAAGATTCGATTTGTGACTGAGTTTCTTCACCATCATGAATCACGGCAGGCCGTGCGTCAGCCATTTGTTGGTGTCCACGAGCAGGGTTCCCTTCTGGCTGAATCGACGAGACGACGCGCGTATCAATTGAACTCTTCCGGCGCGACCCGACTTGCTCTTCGGCATGCGTGAGCGCGATCGCTTTTACTCCGTCTTGATCGTGCTGGTCGTCCTGAACGCGGTCCTGCCAACGTTCCACTGCCTGCGCAAACGCACGCGAACGCGCCTGCGCCGGCGCTCGCTGGACCATCAGAGCAATTCCAAGGAAACGCTGCTGTTCTAACGACAGTTGCCGGCTTTCGATCTCAGGCACCCGATCAAGCCACGGCGCGCGCGCCGCGGCATCGACCGCGTTATGATCCGAACGCGCACTGACGGAACTGCGGAACTCGATTTCCGTCGCCGCTAGCGAGAGTCCTGGCAGCCGGGTCTCGAGTGTGCGCTGCAAGGCTTGCAGCCCAAAGCTGCTCGCCACGCTTCCTACAATTTTATGAACCTCACCGTCGTTCAACTTCGCAACAAACGTCGCAGCGAGATGCTGCTTCGAAAGATGCTGCAAAGCTGCCGGAACGTGTTCAGGTGATTCTCTCCAGAGTTGTGTGACGAT
Source organism: Pyrinomonadaceae bacterium (assembly GCA_035577445.1). GTDB lineage: Bacteria > Acidobacteriota > Blastocatellia > Pyrinomonadales > Pyrinomonadaceae > UBA11740. The sequence goes on along the minus strand of DATLVM010000268.1, from coordinate 6,190 downwards.
GTCGGGAACTCCGCCGTTTCGGAGAAAGCTTCGCCACCACCATCTGGTAGTTAAGGTCGACGTGAGCCAATCACGAGCCAGGCATGACAAAAGTTCGGCCGGATGTAGGAAGACCACCGCCTCGGAGTCGTTTGCGACCACCCCGCGAGCTGGATACGCGGCGGCGGCCGTGATTTGATCCAAGTGATTTGTCAGGGCCTCTTGCCAAGCCCTCGGCGGCCGTAAGTCGTGAGTCTCAAGGTCTAATACACCGGGCATCGGATCCGATAGCTTCCTCACAAACAGAATCGCCGAGCGAGGAAGGACGGTGGGGTGGAATTGCGCCCCGCTGAGTAATCTACTCAGACGCAGTTGCGCGGCGAGCGGGTCGAGGTTCGTCGCCTCGACCCGCATCCGCCTGATCGTCGAAGCTTCGCTATCAGGTCGCAGAAGCATCTCTACCTACTTCTTTATTCCTAACATCGCGAGTAGCCGGGCCAAGCAGCCGGGTTGTTCCACTGGCGGCCGAGGTCGGATTGGATCTTCCGGGATCCGCTGATCGCCTGGCCCAACGGCTTGCACTATCGTCGTGATCTTGGCAGTGTCGTTATTTGGAACAGCCAGCAAGTAGAGGTTCTCTGCGATTCGCTGCGCGCCCTGGATACTTGTCTGCCAACCGTCGAGACCTCCCTCGTGATAGACATACAATCCGAAGGACGACTGTTCGCGCAGTACCGGGCGCTTGGATCCGTTTCGCGTGACGCGTTCGCCGGTGTCGTGATAGACGTGGACTCGGAAGGTCGGAAAGAGCTGGTCCAACTCTTCGTCCGTCAGCTCGTTCTGTGACAGCACCCGAATCAACACCTCCAGCCGCTGCTCCGCATTTTCAAATTGCCCGCCAATTTCAGAAAGAACTGAGTAGGCCCCTCTAAGCTTGCCCGCCAGCCGGTTTTCACCGCGCATGAGCCGCGCCATTGAGGCCTCAAGGAATGTTCCTTCGTCCGTTCCCTCAGGCGTGTTCTGGGCCATGTTGAGTTTTTCAACCGCGAGATAAACGTCCCGCGGCGTGGGCGCAAACGGCGCCAACCCGACAACGCTGATCTCCGCCTCGCGCTGAAGTAACGAGGCGCCGTCGTAATTCATGTTGGTGTAGGTCGCATCATTCAGGAAATTGATGTTGGCGCCGGACAACGTAGTCAGCACGCATTGGTGCAGACTTTTCGGTGGAACCGACAAATTCATCAAGGCCGTGAGACTGATCGGTGATGTGTTGGGCGGATTAGTTCCGGCGGCAATTGGCCCGACGTCGAGATTGCTAATGACCGGCACGATTTCAGAGTTGCCGGGGACGTAATCCCAGGCCCCGGTTGAAAAATCCGGCATGCCGGGATCGCCGACCACTGAGCCCCAGTTCGCAATGCGAAACGTGGCGTTGATCTGGCCGGCGGGAATGTTGACGCCCGAGTAGTTGCGCGGCCGAGCAACGAAAGTATTGTTGGCATGGTTTTGGATTTCCCAGCCTTCGCCGTGCGCGTTTTGCACGACTACGTCGCCGCTGTACAAAGCCACGCCGCCGTTGTTCCCGGGGCCGGAGGTCAACTGAAATTCATCCCAAGCGGTTGGTTGAGGATAGGTGGTATCGATCAAATCCAGCTCGGTCGTGGTGCCGGCCGTGCGATAGTCGGCCAGAAACACCGGATTGCCGGCTGCCGAGCCATGGATGACGTACCACATGTCAAAGTCAGTGCCGAGATTAGGTCCACTGTTGTCGGTAATCCCGCCGACCGTATTTGCCGGAATCCGCAGTTGGACTGCCCAACGGTTGTTTGGATCAGCCAGCACATCCGCAGAGCTCTGCAGCCACATGCGCGCGTTGGTGCTAATCCACGTGGGCGACATGGCCTGGAACGTCCAGTTGCCTCCCGACAAAGTCCAAATATCGACTGTGGCAACGTTCGCCGCTGGATTCGCGGACGGTGGACCCGCCGGAGTAAACGATGGACCGTGGGCGCGGATGCGCACGACCATGGCCGTGGGGTCATTGTGCTTCCGCAAACCGAGGTAAACGAGATCGTTCTGGTCGCTTAATTCCTGAACGAAGGCGGCGCGAAAAGTGAGATAGATGAATTTCTGCGCCGCGACTGTGTCCTGGGTAGCGCGAAAGAAATTACTGCCGCCAGTGCCGCTGCCAAACGTGCGTTTGATTGCTCCGCGCCAACGCACATCATCCAGTTGAAAACTTTGGCCCGCGCCGCCACTGAGCCAGTCAGGCGGACCGCTGATGCCAGGGACTCCCGAAGCAGTTGGAATTGAAACCGTCATGGCTATTCTCCTTTTCGACCCGCAGGCCGCTGTTAATTTTTGAGTTCGCGTCTGAGCGGTAACCTGAAAACTAAGGCAACAACTCGACGCCGTATTCCTTGAACCAATCACCGGCGGCACCCTGTCGCTTGATGCGAAAGACAACGGTGCCGGTGGCGGTCGCGGCCGCCGTAGGCTGGACCTGGAAGCGCGCTATCCGCAGGGTTTGGTCGCCGTCGCCAGCAACTGTAACCGTGACTCTGGTATTGTCGACGCGCGTGCCGGGCGTGTCGTTGGTAATCCTTGGATCCCAGTTGTTTAAGGTGGTGCCCTGCTTAGGCGCGATCGTGATGTCGTAAGTTCCGCCCTTTTTCAGCACCACGTTGAACGTGACAATGCCGCGCTTGGCAGCTTTTAGTTTGACCGTATTGCCTTCGATCCTGCCGTTTTGCGTATTGGTGTCGGTGGTACCCGAATTCACGTCGATAACATTGAAGCCGGTTTGATTCGCATCAATGTCTGGATCGGTTGGGGTGACCGCTACTCCGACTGTAAAAGGACGCGCATCCGTTCCCACCACCGCACCTGAGGATGCGGTCAGCCTCAAGGTAAAAGATTGACTCGCAAAGCTCGGCGGAATCTGCGGGATGCGCACAATGATGTTGCGAGTTTCGTTAGTGCCCATGTGGACAGTTTTATTACTAATGATCGCATTGACCTCATCGCGAAATTCGATCGAATCCACCAATCCCGGCGGCACGGCCACGCTGGCGTTTTGAATGTCTGCCGCCAGAGTGAAAATAGCTGGGACATTGGTCCCGGTGTTAAGCCGGTAAGCATAGGACGCTGCTTGCGAAGCCTGAATTGGGTTCGGATTTGGATTGGGGGAGGTGTCGCCGCGCCAGTTTACGAACATGTCGCCCGTTAAATCGATAACGACCGGCATGGTGTATACGTTGCGACGATCTTCTCCCACACCGTTGCTGATCGTCATGGTCGTTGGCCATGCATCCCCAGGATGGTTTGGAAGTGCCGGCATCATGAACAGCAGGCGCGTATCGGAAGATCCCGCGAGCATATCCGAACGCAAGACCTCGACTGGTGTATTACCCCCCACCGCCTGTAAATAGAAAGTTACCTTCGTCTGGCCGATTGAAAACCCAAACCCTGTCCCCGTGATCTGAATCAGCGTGCCGATCCTGAATGGTTCGTTCATGGTGCCGGCCGGCAGCGTCGCCGCGATGTGGATTCCCGTCGCCAGGCTGGATTGCAGCAGCTCATTGATGGCATCTACGACCAAATTCCAATCGTCCGCGGTGATTACGTCGCCAGGTTGAGCATGAATAAGTAGTTGAGCCATCTCGAACGCTCCTTATGAAAAGTTGCCAAAGTTCCAGTGGTGAATGTCGTAATGCGCTTCGCCGCGATACCAGGTATGGCCGGTGGCGAAGACGATGTAACTTTGCGGGGGCTTGCTCGAGGCGAGCGCGGCTTGCGCGTTTTCACGAACGACATACAGCCACACGACAATCTGCGCGGCCGTGTCGACCGGGGGATAGTGCACCGCTTCCCGGATCAGCGGGCCGAGCTGCGCGCCTTCGATGAAGATCGGATCTCGGGAGGTCATCTCGCTGAAGAAGACATCGTAGTTAAACGAAGTGGAAGATCCGACGGGCAGGATGCCGACCGGAGGCAGATAACCAAAAATATCACCTGCTTTAGTGCCTGAGAGATTTGCTCCTGACGCCATCAGTTCTGTTATCTGCGCTTGAAACTGAAGGAACATCGCCTCGCCCTCTGAGGCCCGCCGCCCGGAGGTCAACAGCGGCCACACCTTGTCGGCAGATGAAGGAACTATCCGCCGCCGCACGCTCCACATATCGATGAAGTTGATGCCGTCGTCGGTCCAGTACAGGACTGCGAGCGGCACTTCGCAGTCGGTAAGCTGATTGGGACGCAGACTGTCGAGCAATCCCCACTGCTTCACTTCTTTCCCAAATGGATCGGTGATGAACGCGGCCGTCTCATCGACACCAAAACATTTGTAAGCGATCCGGTTGCGCAGGTGATCTTTGTCCTGAAGTTCGGCGCTCGTGATGGGCGGATCCAATTGAATCAAACGAAACTGCACGGCATTAACGATCGTGTCCGAGTTACACGTCGCCGCCCCGGGATTCATTCCGTTCGTGGTGGCGCGACCTTCAGTCGTTTGCGCGGGCGCGATCGTCAGAAGATAAACCCCGGCGCCGGATACGTAAGCGCCCGTTTGCAGTGGCTCGCACTCAGTGAAAACTTTTGAGCTTGCCAGTGCGGTAGTCGTGCGGACCAGGGCGACGTCCGCACGCGCATCGAGCAGCAACGTCTGTCCGCGCCGATTCACCGCCAAACCGGCTTCGACGCTGACCGCGGGCGATTGTTTCTGGGACTTGGCCGCTTGCGAAACTTCCAACCCGTAAGCGATGCCTTCGCCTACAGCCTGGCCGAGGCGCCGGTCCGCTTCGCGATAAGCTGACTGCTCGAGCGTGAGATCGCGCGCGCTCAGCAAACGGCCGTTGAAAAAATTGATCGAGCGAATGCCGCCATCCAGCACGGGCTGTTGAAGATCGATTTGTGAATCCATGACGATTCCTCTTAGCTGCAACTGTTCAGTGCGGCTACAAGCTGCTGATAATTGACCAGTCTCCATTGGTGGCCGCGACCAGTTGCAGACACCTGAATTTGCTATTGGCAGCGAAAGTGGGCGCAGTGCCGCTGCCGTCGATCACGTCGGGGTTGGTCGGCGAGATCGTAATTAGCCTGGTTCCCGTGAGCTTCTTAATCACTAACAACCTGCCGGGGCTGCGGCTCGCCGGGGGCAGCTTTATGGTTAATTGACCGTCGTCGCTGTCACAAATCAGGAACTCATCACGGTCATTGACATTGAAGGTGCTACCGCCGGCCAAGGCCTTGAGCTTTCTCACTTTCATTTGCCGCGCCGCGTGCGGTCGAATCGCGCAGATCAACCAGTCCTGCAACATGCGCTGGTGGACCAGATAAGGCCGAGCGGAATCGTTCACCGTTATCGTCACGTTGGGAACGTCCCAGCCGCCGGGCGATGTGGGCGTCACGGGCACATCCAACTGCGCGAGCAGCACACAGTCTTCATCGGCTGAAGCATCGTTGCCAAAATGTTGAGGAGCGCAGCCGTGCCATCGGGCGATCCACTTCGGGCGAAGCTCGGTCACCCAGAGCCGAAACGCCGCCGCCGTGTACTTGCACAAATCCATGGCATCGATGTGCATGAACAATGGTGGCGAGCCGAACATGAAGTCAGTCGGCGGCGATGTGATCGGAGAAGCAGGCGGCGAGGCAAACCAGGCTGCGGCGGCGTCGCGGATGGCATTCAAAAAATCGTCGAGCGGCGTTGAGGCGCCGAATTCGCTGACGGGAACCTGACGGAGCCACGCCACGAAATCGCGAATCGCGTCTTCTTCGCGTTGATTGGGCTTTTGCAGGCGCAGTTGCAGACAGAAATCGTCTTTAATGCGCGACGGCGCCATCAACTGGTCTTCACTGCGACAGGGTTCGCCGGCGATGGGCACGTTATCCACTGTGCAGTCGCGGTAGCAGAGCACGACGTAGACCGTGACTGACGACGCGATTGGCGATCCCACGGCGGCGGATATTTCGGCTCCATGATCGGCGACCCAGTTTTTCAGGTAAGCGCATTGCGCAGTCGGCACACAGATCATCTGTCCACCGGGGCTCACGGCGACGCCGGGTTCGACGACCACGCGCGGGCCTTTGACCGAATCTTCTTCGGCGCTGACCTTCAATCCGCGCGCGGTGCCGTAACCGATCAGGTCGCGCATCATCCACTGATCGCGTCCCGACAAGTACGCGAACTCCTGCGTGAAGTCGTCGACGCCGA
>DATLVM010000267.1:0-5199 GCA_035577445.1 Pyrinomonadaceae bacterium | reverse complement strand
CCGGCCCTCTCCCAAAGGGAGAGGGAATTTTTTAGCAGGTTGCTAAGAATCCAAGTCGCGCAACTGCGACTCGATTTCGTCAAGCGCAGTTTGAAGTTGGGCACGGTAACGAGGATCCCGCGCAGCTTTCAGCCGGCTGCGCAATAGTGACCGCGAAAGCAACAACGATTGTTGATGCTCGCCGGCTTCGCGTTGTTCGGCAGTGAGTTGATGGCGCGCCTGTAGCTCTCGTTCAGCTTCCGCCGCACCGATTTGATCTTCGACCGATTTGCTTTCCCAGCCGCGCGCCATGACGCAAGTATAGCGCGGGCCGCGGACCGTGGCCCAGACTTTAGTCTGGGATTGCACACGATGAACGTTCACAGACTGAAGTCTGTGCCACTAGAGCAGACCTTTCACCCACCCGCCATCGACCGCCAACGTCACGCCCGTGATGTAAGACGCGCGTTCCGAAGCCAGAAAAGCGACCGCCGCGCCAATCTCTTGCGGATCGGCCATGCGCTGCATCGGCGCCTGCAGAGCCCACGAATCGATCACTTCCTGTTTGGTTTTGCCCCCAGCTCTGCCGCGCACCTCGGCTAATTCATCTTGCCGCTCAGTTAGCGTGTAGCCAGGCGCGACATTGTTGACGGTGACTCCTTGCGACGCAACTTCGTTCGAAAGCGTCTTGGCGAATCCGGTTAACCCGGCGCGCACAGTGTTCGAGAGCAACAAGCCATCGATCGGCTGCTTAACCGAAACGGAAGTGATGTTGATGATGCGGCCCCACTTTTTCTCCAGCATTCCCGGCAGAACGAGTTTTGCAAATCTGATCGCCGACAGCGCGTTCAGTTCGAAGGCATAGCGAAACACGTCGAGTTCCGTCTCAGCGAAGGTCTTCGCCGGCGGCCCACCGGCGTTCGTGACACAGATATCAATCCTGCCGGCGCGTTCGAGGGCGAGATTGACGAACGCACGCACCTGATCTTCATTAGTTACGTCCGCCGCGATTCCGGTGACATCGGCGCCGGTCTCTTGATGAATCTTCTGCGCCGCTGCGGAAGCGTGCTCGGCTTCGCGTGAACACAGAAAGACGCGCGCGCCTTCGCGCGCCAGTTCCAGTGCACAAGCGAAGCCGATGCCGCGACTGCCGGCCGCGACGATTGCAACTTTGTCTTTGAGTCCGAGGTCCATATGTTTTTCGTAGTTGGGCCGGGGCAGTAGCCCGACCATCAGGGAGGGCGTGGAAAAGAACGCCCTTGCTTACGCGCGGGCTACTGCCCCGCTCCGCATATCTTCACACACCGATCAATCAACCGCTCCGGATCGTCATCATAAACAATCCGCGACCTAGTCTTCTTCTTCAACAGCTCAACCAAACGTTCGATTTCATCAGCCGCATCGCCGCTGCCTTTCAAGCAGCCGATTACCTTTCCTTCATCATATGCGATCGTGAACTCGTTCAAACCGCCAATCGACCCGGCAAAGATGATCACGATGTCGCACGACCGCACCAGAACAACGTTGCGTCCCTTCAAACCAAAGCCTGTGTAGATCAGCGCATCACAAGCGTCGATCGGTAGGTTGAATCGCTCGACGTGCTCCGTTTCATTCGCCGCCGGCGAAATTCCAAGATGCAATGCGCCCGCATCGCGCGCGGTCTGGCCGGTCAGATGCACTGCTCCCGTTGTCGCGCCGGTAAGCAAGATGAGATCGCGCGCGGCGATCGCCTCGCCCAATGACCGCGCGAGTTCAGCCATACGCGGCGAGTCAGGCTCGGCTGACGGTCCCATGACTCCGATCTTGATCTTCATCGCGACCTAAATTTCGAACCGTTCCGTTTCGAGCTGCGACGCGACTTCTTCAATCTTGACCGGCGCGATCGATCGCTCTTTTCGGTCCCACCAGTGCTTTGTAAAGAACCACGTAATCCCCGGCATCAGAAAAAAGATGCCGACGCCGGCAGTGACCCATCGCGGCGAGAATCCAAATCGATCCATCAACTCGCCGACGACATAATTCGATGTCGCCATAGTCAAAGTCACCAGGGCCATCTCAGCGGCGAAGACGCGTCCGCGAAAATTATCTTCAACTGTTTTCTGCAGCAGCACAGTCGAAAAAACCCAGAGAATGCTGCCGCCCATGTGCGCGACTGCCAGGAACACCAGCGCCCACGCAAAACTCCGGCTGACGCCGAACGCGATGTAGAAAGTCCCGCCCATCAGGAACGCGATGCCGACGGCGGTCTGCATCTGCTTGCGCGTTTCACCTGTCCATCTTCGCGCGATGATCGGTCCTACCGCGGTGCCGATGCCGCGCGCCGTAAACAGGACGCCGATACCGGTTGCCGCCTTTCCGGCGACCGGAAAGACTCGTTCACCGAAGACGGCCAAGAGAGTCAGGATGCCGCCGCCCATTCCCCACGCCGGCTTGACCAAAAGATAAGCAAGCACTCGCGGTCGATGTCTGACGTAATCCGCCCCTTCAATCGTGTCGGTGATGCCGAGGGCTTTGCCAACCGTTAGTTTCGTTTTCGGTCGCTCGACTCGCTTGGGGAAACGTACAGTCGAAATCAGCATGGCCGAGGCGACAAAGGTCAGCGAATCCAGGACAAACGCTGCGTTAGTTCCAAACGACCCGGCCACGAATCCGCCTAAGGCTGCGCCCAGCGTCAGCATCACCGACCAGGTAACTGAGGCAATCGCATTCGCCGGAACCAACTCGCGATCAGAGACGATGGAAGGAATCGCCGCGGTCTTTGCCGGTTCAAAGAATGTCGAGAACGCGAGCTGCAAAACCGTCAACACATACACGAGCCACATCTGATCCGGCCGGCGCACGAACAAGAATCCGAGCACGACAACCGCCCTCACGATGTCCGACGCGATCATGATCGTGCGGCGACTGAAGCGATCGGATACCACGCCGGACAGCGGCCCAATTACGACGCTGGGCAGGAATCGCGCGACCATGATCAAAGCCACCGAGCGACTCGATCCGGTCAGCGTTAGCGCAATCGTATAGACGGCGATCGTGTCGAACCAATCGCCCATCTGGCTGACAACCTGGCCAAACCAGAGGAAGCGAAAGGGGCGATTCGATCGCAGTAATTCGAGGTAGCCGACACTCGGCGACGCCACTCGTTTTTTGGAAGCGAGTTCGCTCATCTCTTACAAAAGACGCAGAAGTGATGAAGGTGCACTGTGAAGTTAACGGATGTCAAACTTGTGTCAGAACCGCGAACGATAGTGAGCGGACCAGGAAGCCTCCTGCCCCTAACCAAGCGGTACTTTAATCGTCATCGTCAACTCCAACTATCTACGTGATCCGCTCGCTATCGACACTCTCACTCTGACCTGTCACATTGAATTGCAACTGCCAGAGAGGCTGATCCGCAAGCCAGTCGTCCTGCAAACCAGCGAATTTGCTAAGGATTTTGGGTGAGATGTCAACCGCCTTTTTGGCACACGCCTTGTTAATTAGGCGAGTGCGGCTAGTGGCGATAACCGCTGGACGGGCCCACCGCACTGGGCCCTGCTAGCCGCAACCAGATCTTGAAAGCGCTTCTGTAATCCCGAGGACACATGCCGAACTGTAACACCCCAGGTGACGGACGCCGTGCCGGCTGCCGTCAACTTGCCCAGTCCTGCGCCGAAAGTGAACGCCGAGTTGCTCCGGTAAATCGCTTTCGGCGCAGACTATTTGTAAGACAAAACTTCAGTTTGTCGCGTTGTAAGACAAACTTCAGTTTGTCGAACATTCGAAATCTAAGAACCGTGAATTTAGGGGACATGACAAACTGAAGTTTGTCTTACATCACATGAAACTGATCGACATGTCCGACTACAACCGCGCGGCTAAAGCCTATTGGGGCTTGATGGTCGTGGCGGGCAGCATTGTTGTGGCATGGTCAATCAAAAGCAGCTGGCAGCTCTCGCCGAACCAATTGTTACAGCTCGCGAGCCTGCTGCTGTTGGTGGCGATCGCCAGTTCGTATCCGATTCGCATTCCCAGCACGAACTCGAGCCTCACTGCGAGCGATGTCTTCACCTTTCTGGCGTGCGTGATTCTCGGCGTGCCGGCAGCGGTGATAGTTGGAGTGGTGGATGCATTTGTAAGTTCAAAGCGAACTTCAAAACGGCTCGTCAGTTGGATTGGTGGACCCGCGATGGTCGCAGTCACCGTCTCCCTGTCAGGCAATGCGTTCTACTTTGTGCTGAAGAATTACGCGCACATAGCGCTGAATCCTTTGGGTGTAGCGCCGGTTCGCCTGGGCCAGTTGCTTGCGTGTCTGGCGCTGCTGGCGCTGACTCACTACTTCATCAATGGTTTCGCGATCTCGACGATCTATGCGTTGAAAACGCAACGGCCGATCCTGAAGTTCTGGCGCGATAGCTATCTCTGGACGTGGTGGTCATTTCTCGCGTCGGCGATCGGCGCCGCGGCGATCTACGTTGCAGCGTCACAGTTCGGTTGGCTCTATGCAGTTTTGAGCGTGCCGATCATGCTGATGACGTTCGCGACGTACAAGATCTACTTCGAACGAATCACGGCGAAGACTCGCGAAGCCGAAGAGTTGAGTCGCATACACCTGGCGACCGTCGAGGCGCTCGCCACGGCGATCGATGCGAAGGATCAAACCACTCATTGCCACGTGCGCCGCGTACAGATCTACGCCAACGGGCTCGGTAAGCTGCTGCGATTGTCCGAAGCAGAGTTAGCCGCGATGAAGGCCGGCGCGCTGCTGCACGACATCGGTAAGCTGGCTGTGCCGGATCAAATTCTCAATAAGCCTGGCATGCTGACGCCCGCGGAATTCGAAAAGACGAAGATTCACACGATCGTCGGCGAAGAGATCCTCAGGCGCGTTAACTTCCCTTACCCGGTACTGCCGATCGTTCGCCATCATCACGAGCGTTGGGACGGTCGCGGTTATCCCGATGGTTTGTACCGAGAAGAAATTCCCATCACCGCGCGCATCATGTCGGTGGTCGACTGCTTCGATTCGGTTCGTGAAGATCGGCCCTTCCGCGAAGGAATGTCGAGCGGGGACGCCGTCGCGCTCTTAAGAAAAGGTTCGGGGACACACTTCGACCCCCGGATCGTCGAGTTGTTTATTCAACACCTGCCGAAATTCGAGGCGGAGGTCGACGCGCGTGGATTGGCCGACAACATCCACAGCAGCACGCAATCGAAACCGATCGCCCCAGCCCACGAAGA
>DATLVM010000266.1:0-3576 GCA_035577445.1 Pyrinomonadaceae bacterium | reverse complement strand
TCTGTGGCCTAACGTGCCCTCCCTTACGGTCGGGCTTCTGACACCCTGGGGCTTGGCTTACTCGTCTTTGCGCTGTCCGCCGAAGCCGCCGCGACGTCCGCCGCGACGCTCTTTGACCTGCGCCTTAATCTGATCGAGCTGTGTCTTTTGCTCAGGCGTCAACACAGTCAGCATCTGCTGATGGAGTTGAACTCGCGCACCCATCAGCTTGGCCTGAAGGCCTGCCATCTCGGTCAATTTTTGAGTAGCCAGCGCTTCGTTGAACGTACCGCCTTCGCTGGCCTGGCGCAACTCTTGTCGCTTTGCGCGCAGTTGGTCCATCAACGGCTTGTTCATCGAGCCGAAGCTCTGGCGCATCTCCTTCAGTTTCGCTTTCTGGTCGTCAGTTAAGTTCAGACGACTGAAGAGAGCGCCACCGTGGCGAGACCCTCGCTTCATGCCCTCGCCATGCCATGCACGACGACCTTTGCCGTCCTGCGTTTCGGTTTTCACCGACTGCGCCACGGCAATCGAAGCAACCAAAACAACAGCGGAGAGAGAGGCTATTGCCAACCACTTTGCTTTCCCTGGTTTTTTCATTCCTTTACTCCTTGTTCTAAAAGTGAGGCCGGAGCCTCTCAACAACGCCAGACACCGGAGATATGCGATTCGTTACAGGCGTGTCAGAAGCCCAAGCGTGAGCGAGGGCACCTTGCCAGACCAATCAACCACTGATGAACGCGGATTTACGAGGATACGCAACCTGTTCTGCGCTGCGTTATCTGTGTGAATCTGTGGCTAACTTTCGCGCGCGCGGCCCTCCCTGACAGTCGGGCTTCTGACACTTGTAACGAGATCCAAACCCCCGGTGTCTAGCAAGACAGCGCCGCATTTGTGCGATGTTGCGGCCAAATTCAAAGCAATCACAGGAAGAAAAAATGGCAACCGAATTTGTTAGAGCAGAACCAATCGCCGGCGTTGTTAACGGGCAGAGAGTTCTCGGCTGGGTCAAATCAATCGCCGGAAAGCTAAGCAATAAGAAGAAGCATTTGATTATCGGCGCGTTGGGCGTCGCGGTTTTGGCGGCTGCGGGCTTTTATTTGTGGGGCGGCAGTACGAGTGCCGCGCAGTATCTGACGGCGAAAGTCGAACGCGGCAACCTGCGCAACACGGTGACTGCGACGGGAACGTTGCAGGCCGTGACGACTGTGCAAGTAGGCAGTCAGGCTTCGGGAACAATCTCGGCGCTGTACGCGGACTATAACTCGGTCGTTAAGAAGGGGCAGGTCGTCGCGCAACTCGATCCGGCAGTTTCGAAGGCCCAAGTCGAGCAAGCGAAGGCGAACCTGGCACAGGCACAAGCGAGCTTGCAGCAGGCGAAAGCCGGCGTCACGAATTCGCGCGCGGGAGTTGCCGACGCGCAAGCTCGCGCTCAAGCCGCTTCTTCGACGGCGCAAAATAATCAGGCCGGCGTGGTTGGCGCGCAGGCGAATCTTGCCGTGCTGAAGGCGCAACAGGACGATGCGCTCAGTCTGTTGAAACAGCAGGAAGCGTTGGTAAAGAGCGGGGTCATCGCTCAGCGCGATCTTCAAGTGGCGCAGACCGCATATCAAACGGCGCAGGCGAAATACGATCAGGGCGTCGCACAATTGAATCAGGCGAAGTTGAGTCAACAGTCTTCGGCCCAATCAGGCATCGCGCAATCACAAGCGCAGGTTCAGCAGTCTCAGGCACAAGTTGGCCAGTCACAGGCGCAGGTGCAAGCGGCCGAAGCTCAGGTACAACAAGCAGCCGCAGCTTTGCAGTTGGCGGAAGTGAATCTCGCGCACACAACAATCGCATCGCCGATTGATGGCGTCGTCGTCTCGCGTGATGTGAACGTTGGTCAGACGGTGGCGGCGAGCCTTTCGGCGCCGACGCTGTTCACGATCGCAAATGACCTGACCAAGATGCAGGTCATCGCGAATATCGATCAGGCCGACATCGGACTGGTTGAGAATGCGAAGTCGGTGAAGTTCGGCGTTGATGCGTTTCCCGGCAAGGACTTTGACGGCAAGATCGAGCAGATGCGTTTGAATCCACAGAACGTCCAGAACGTCGTGACCTACAACGTGGTGATCGACGTTGATAATCCCGAACAGAAGCTGAAGCCCGGCATGACGACGAACCTGACGTTCACGATTGACGAGCGCAACAACGTTTTGAAGGTTGCGAATTCAGCCCTGCGATTCATGCCGCAGGACGCGGGTCAAAGAACCGGCAACGGCGGCAACGGTAATTGGCAGGGTCGCCGTCAGCAGAACGGCAACGGTGGCAGTGATCAGTCCGCGCGCTCCGGAAGCGGTAGCGACGTGCAATTCGCGCGCGCGACTGATCCGGTGCTCGCGGGCCAGACTCGAAGCGTTTGGGTGCTCGGCCAGGATGGCCAGCCTCAACGTCGGCGGATCAAGATTGGATTAACCGACGGCGCTTCGACCGAAGTTGTTGAAGGCAATCTGGTGGAAGGCGAGATGGTCATCACCGGTCAGACGCTGTCGAGCGCAAGCAAATCATCGAATACTAATCAGGCGTCGGCGCCCGGATTCGGCAGTGCTCCGCGAACTGGTGGAGGAAGAGGTCGGTAACTTTGCGTGACTTTGCGTCTTCGCGCCTTGGCCGTGGGGAATGGGTTATCGCAAAGGCGCAGAGCCGCAAAGAACCGCAAAGCAAGCAAAGACGAAGCGACTTGGTAAGTCACAAAACAATGCAAGCAGTTAATGAAATCAGAAACGTCAATCCCGCGGTCATCGGATCAATCGCAATTCCCGATGCGCGTCCGGTGATTGAACTCGAGAACATCCATAAGACCTACACGATGGGCGATGTGCAAGTTCACGCGCTGCGCGGCGCTTCGCTCCGGATTTATGCGGGCGAGTTTGTCGCCATCATGGGCGCATCGGGCTCAGGTAAGTCGACGACGATGAACATTCTCGGCTGTCTCGATCGGCCGACAAAGGGAACTTACATCCTCGATGGGCAGGATGTATCTCAAATGTCCAAAGACGAGCGCGCCGACATTCGCTCACGCAAGATTGGTTTCGTGTTTCAGGGATTCAACCTGTTGTCGCGCACTTCGGCTTTGGAAAATGTTGAGTTGCCAATGCTCTACGCCGGCGTCAGCAGCAACGAACGTCATGCGCGCGCGATGCAGAGTCTGGCGGCAGTCGGTCTCGCTGGTCGCGAACAGAATCACCGGAATCAACTCTCCGGTGGACAGCAGCAACGCGTCGCAGTCGCGCGATCACTGGTCAACAATCCGGCCTTGATTCTGGCTGACGAGCCGACGGGCAATCTCGATTCGCGTACGTCGGTTGAAGTGATGGAGATCTTCCAGCGTCTGAATCGTGAACGCGGCATCACCCTGGTGCTGGTCACGCATGAGCACGACATCGCGCAGTATGCGCAACGCATAGTCGTCTTCAAAGATGGAAAAATTCGCAAGGATTATCGGGTTGAGGATCAACGTGACGCGGCGGAAGAACTGAAGAACCTTCCGGCGATTGAAGAGGATGAAGAGGAGGAGTAGTTCCCTCTCCCTCTGGGAGAGGGTTAGGGTGA
>DATLVM010000265.1:0-2552 GCA_035577445.1 Pyrinomonadaceae bacterium | reverse complement strand
GTTGAGAATGGATTTCATGGCCGGTGATTCGGCGATGACCTGCGCCAGCTTTGCTGACGCACTGTCTTCTCGCAGCGTGAGGTTTTCAGCTTCGAGCTTTTGACTTCGCCGCAGTGCTTGGGCCAATTCGATCTGGGTGCGCAAAACGGCCAACAAACGCGCGTTGTCCCATGGTTTTTGGATGAAATCGCGCGCGCCACGCCGCATTGCTTCGACCGCAACATCGACTGTGCCCCACGCGGTCATAACGACCACGGGCAGAGTGGAATCAACCGCTTGTACTCTGGATAAAAGATCGAGGCCTTCACTGCCGGACGTGGTGTCGCGCGTGTAATTCAGATCTATCAAGACTAAATCCAGCTCTTCGCGCTCGACAAAACTGAGCACACCGGCGGGAGACGACGCGGTGAGGATGTTGTAGTCTTCGCCCTTGAGCAGCAGACGCAATGCGGCGAGCACATCAGGTTGATCGTCTGCAATCAGAATTCTCGGCATTAGGATTTGGCTACTCGGATCGTAGCGCCACTAACGGATCAATCTTTACCGCACGTCGTGCGGGCAGGTAGCAAGCAATCGCCACGACCAACAACAAAAAGACTGCCACGGCGATGAACGTTAACGGATCGTATCCGGTGACACCATAAAGGAACCCGGCCAAAAAACGCGTGAGCGCCACCGCAGCGACAGATCCGATGGCCACGCCGACGAGCGCGAGGATCATGCCGCGTCCAACGACGAGTTGAAGGATGTGCAGACGCTTTGCACCCAACGCCGATCGGATACCAATCTCCCGAGTTTGTTCAGCCACCACAAAGGACATAACTCCATATGCGCCGATCGCGGCCAGCAGAACCGCGGCGCCGGCAAAGATACCCAGCAGAATAAGATTGAAACGCGGCTGCCTCAATGCTCGGCCAATCCGTTGCTCCATATTCGTTGTACTAGACACCACGACTTCCGGCTCGATCGCGGTGATTGCCTTAGACAATGAGGTGGCGACGTCGCGCGCGTTGGAATTCGTGCGAACCACAAAGAAGGTGGCCCATCGCGGACGCTGCATGTAAGGAAAATAAATTTCGGGCTTAACGCCTTGTCCGAGTCCAAATCGCTTTGTGTCGCCTACAACGCCGACAATTTCGAGTACGTTGTGCGACTTTATCAACTGCAATCGCTTTCCGATCGCGCTGTCACTCGGCCAAAGGCGACGGGCCAACGTGTCGTTGACGATCGCGACGCCGGGCGCGCCGGCGTTGTCGGTTTCCGCAAAGTCGCGTCCTTTCGCGAAAGGTATGCCCATGGTGTGAAAATAGTTCGGGCCAACGTTGAAATACAGAGCTTCCGGATAGATTCCTGAAGCTGGCGCGGCAGCACCTTCCGGCAGGACATCAAGCGTCTCTGTCCCGCCGAACTGTGGACCGCCCGACGTCGCGCCGACAGATATCACGCCCGGAATGTTTTGCACTTCACCCGCGATTCTGAAGTAAAGTCCGCTAACTTGCTCCCTGCTCTTGTATTTTTCATCTGGAACGAATATCTGAGTTGCCATCAGGTTCGTTGGATCGTAGCCCGGGTTCAGCTTCAGTAAACGTAAGAACGTTCGTCCCAACAGCCCGGCGCCAACCAGTAGTACCAACGCGATTGCGATCTGCGAGACGACGAGAACCGCTCGCAAGCGTGGCGCTCCGCCCGACTTGAACAGTCCGGGCGCGTCTTTCAGTTCCCTCACGAGATTAAGACGTGAAGACTCGAGGCCCGGCGCTAAGCCAAATAATATTCCGGTGATCAGCGAGAGCCCGAGCGCAAATACGATTACGGTTGGATCGAGTTTGATTTCCTCAGCGCGTGGCAGACTCGTTGGCGTTATCGCAACGAACAAATCTTTCAACCAGATCGCTAAAACAATTCCTGCGGTCCCGCCAATCAACGCGAGCAAGATACTTTCGGTCAGGAGGTGCCTTAGCAGTTGCAGCCGACTCGCTCCCAGCGCTACGCGGAGGGCAAATTCTTTCCGCCGGGAAGCGGCCCGCGCCAATAGCAGGTTGGCAACGTTAGTGCAGGCAATCAATAACACGAATGCGACCGCGCCCATAAAAATGAAGAGCGGCGTTCGCAAGTCACCTACTTCATTCTCTTGCAGACCTGCTACCGAAACCGTCCACCCCGTGTTTTCTCTTGGATATTGGGCCGCCAGCCTGCCTGCGATTGCCTTCATTTCGGCTTGCGCCTGCGGCAATGTTACGCCCGGCTTCAATCGCGCATAAACCCTGCGGTTACGCTGTTGTCGATCGAGGAACTGATCGGGATCGACCGTCAACGGAGCCCAAACAAGCCATGATCCGAGTTCTAACGCTTCCAGTTCCGGCGGCAGGACGCCAACGATCGTGAACGGCTGTTTGTCGAGAATCATCGTCTTGCCGACTATATTCTCGTCACCACCAAACTGGCTCTTCCAGTAAGCGCCACTAATCAGCACTACATGATCGCGGCCGGGCTGATTCTCTTCCGGAAGAAAGAGCCGTCCGCGCAGCGGCTGAATCTGCAGCACCCGAAAC
>DATLVM010000264.1:0-10141 GCA_035577445.1 Pyrinomonadaceae bacterium | reverse complement strand
CGAGACGCGCGGCGGACGAACGCCGAGACCCAGGAACGATAGGAACGCTTCGCTCAACATGACGCTGGGAATCGTGAGCGTCGCATAAACGATCACCGGGCCCAGCGCGTTGGGAACCAGATGGCGAAAGATGATCTTCGGCGTCGAAACGCCCGTGGCGCGCGCTGCCAGAACGAACTCCTGATTTTTCAACGACAGGATTTGACCGCGCACGATGCGCGCCATCGTCAACCATGAAACTGCTCCCAGTGCGAAGAACAATTGCGCCAGTTGGGCGGTCGGCGTCTTTGCCGGCAGCAACGCCAGCAGGACTATCACGATGATCACGTAAGGCAGCGAGTAGAGAACATCGACAATTCGCATCATCAGGTCGTCTACGCGTCCGCCCAGATAACCGGCGATGGCTCCGTACGAAACTCCGATCAACAGCGACACGAGGGTAGCGATGAGCGCGACCATTAACGAAATCTGCCCGCCCGAAAGGACGCGCGCGAGGATGTCGCGCCCCGCGATGTCGGTGCCCATCGGATGCTTCCACGAAAACTCGCCGTTAGGGCCGCGAAACGGTGGAATGGATTTCAACAGCGTCGCATCCTTTGGGATCGAGTCGTAGGTGAATCCGGTCGTCTGCTTGATGATTGCCGGACCCGCGACCGCCGACAGCGCGATCAGCACGACGACCACCATTCCGAACACGGCCAACTTGTTTCGCAACAGACGTCGCCACGCGTCGCGCCACAGCGAACTACCGGTCACGATCTCTCCGGTGACGAGTTCGCTAACGTCTCGTTCGGCGACAGCGTATTCCGGGCCGACGTGCAACTCCGGCTCGTTGATTCGGTTTTGTGCCTCGTTTGGATCCATGTCAATCGCAAACTAAAGTTTGCGTTACATCAATATCGAATTCTCGGATCGATAAATGCGTAAGAGATGTCTACCAAAAGATTGAACACCAACACCGCAATCGCGATGAATGCGACAATGCCGATGATGAGCGGTTCGTCGCGATTGAAGCAGGCGTTGATGAAATAATTGCCGAGACCCGGCAGCGCGAAAACGCGCTCGACGACAACGGTGCCGGTGATTAAGAAAGCCAACGCCGGCCCCGAAAATGAAATCACCGGCAGAAGCCCGCCGCGCAACGCATGGCGCATCACGACCTGACGTTCACTCAAACCTTTTGCGCGCGCCGTGCGAATGTAGTCTGACCGCATCACCTCCAGCATTCCGGATCGCGTCAGACGCGCGATGTAAGCAATGTAAATCGCTGAGAGTGTGAGCGCCGGAAGAACGATGCTGCGGCTGGCAAATCCATTCCACAGCGCCGGCGGAAACCAAAAAAGCGTCAGCGAAAACAGCAACACCAACAGCGGCCCGAGCACAAAATTCGGAATCGAAATTCCGAGCATCGCCAACGCCATGCTTCCATAATCAATCCACGAGTTCTGCCTCAAGGCGGCGAACGTTCCCATCGCAATGCCGACAATCAGCGCGATCAAATAGGCAGAGATTCCCAGCGCCGCCGAGACGGGCAAGCCACGCCATAGAATTTGATTGACTGACTGGCCTTCGTACTTGAGCGACGTGCCGAAATCGAACCGGGCAATGTTCCAAAGCAGCTTGCGATACTGTGTGTACCAGGGCCGATTGAGTCCGTATTTTTCGCGCAGGTTTTGTTCGACGGCGGGACTTAACTTCTTTTCACCGGTGTAGAAGTTTCCCGGCGAGAGCCGCACCAGGGCCCAGGTAATCGTCACAACGATGAAAAGCATCGGAACGATGACGACAACGCGGCGAATGATGAAGCGGAGCATTGTTACGGCAAGCGAGTAAATCGCCTCAACTTAACACGAGCGGAATGCTTCCTCAATAGATTTCTCGCGGAAAACTAAGCGGCCAGCGCGCGAAGTCCGAGATATGCACCTTCAACTTGAGTGCGCGTCTGACTATGATCGCCGGAAGTATTGATCAGAAAGTCAGCAAAAGTTTTCTTTGCGTCCTGCGGCATCTGTGCCGCGATGCGCGATTCAGCAGTTTCGCGCGGCAAACCGTCGCGACGCATCAGGCGTTGCAACTGAATCCCAGGCTCGCAGTAAACAACAATCAACTTGTCCATCCTTCGATAGCCGCCTGATTCGATCATCAGTGCAGCATCGATAATGACGATGCCTTTCGGATCAGTTTGTTCGATTTGCCGAATTTGTTCGTCCTGCGCCGCGATAATCAGAGGATGCAGAATTGAATTCAGTTGGCGCCGCTTCGCTTCGTCGGCAAAGACGATCGCCCCGAGCTTCTGCCGATCGAGACTGCCGTCGGGCTGCAGCACTTCTCTGCCGAAGTTTTCAACGACCAGGTTCAGACCTTCGCTGTCGGGCGTGACAACCTCGCGCGCAATTTTATCCGCGTCGATTGTGTGACAACCGAGCTCTTTGAAGATACCAAGGACGTGAGATTTGCCGACGGCGATTGAACCGGTGAGACCAACTTTGAGCATCATCATCTTCCCTCCCCCTGTGGGAGAGGGTCAGGGTGAGGGCCTGTCGCGAGCTAGATAATTACATTACGCTCAAGCGACTCGGCCGGTGCAGAGTCGCTTGAGAGAAATTCAGTAACGTCGTTCGGTCGGCCAGTCCCTCATCTCCGCCCTTCTCCCAGCGGGAGAAGGGAGAAAGCTACAGATTCCTTCGCCATTTAGCGGCCAACAGCGTATTTCGCATCAGCATCGCGACTGTCAGCAGCCCAACTCCTCCGGGAACGGGAGTCCTCTTCCCGGCAACTTCATCAGCTTCCGCCGGATGAACATCGCCAATCAAGGTATAGCCGCGTTTGTGAATCGCCTCGATCCGCTTGTCGGCTTCGGCGCCAAAGAACTCACGCGCGGCCGCTACGTCGGTGAGATGGTTCACGCCCACATCGATCACGACTGCGCCCGGCTTGATGAAGTCGCGACGAATAAAGGCAGGTCTGCCAATTGCGGCAACGAGAATATCTGCTTGCCGTGTTACGCCCGGCAAGTCCCGTGTCTGCGAATGGCAGATGGTTACAGTCGCATGTCGCTGCAAGAGCAAACTCGCCACTGGTCGTCCGACAATTTGGCTCCGACCAACAACGCAGGCATTCGCACCCGCGATTTCTATTTGATTTCGATCCAACAGCTCAATGATTCCGGCCGGCGTACACGGAACGAATCTAGGCCTTCCCATGGCGAGGTAACCCACGTTCGTCGGATGAAAGGCATCGACATCTTTGGCCGGATCGATGGCTTCGATAATAGTCGAGTCATCAATCTGTTTTGGTAAAGGCAGTTGGACCAGAATCCCGTCCACCTTGTCGTCCACATTCAAACCGCGCACCACCTGAAGCAACTCATCTGTTGTAATCGAATCCGGCAGCTCGAACTTCTCAGAATCAATTCCGACTTCCTCGCACGCACGCACCTTGTTTCGAACGTAGACCGCCGACGCAGGATCTTCGCCAATCAACACAGCGGCAAGTCGCGGCGTAACTCCGTATTGCGATTTGAGCGAGCGCACCTCGTCCGCGACTTCGCGTTTGATCGCGTCGGCGGCGGTTCGACCATCAAGTACTTCTGCCTGATGCTTCTCAGTTGCGATCATCGCAGTCATCCTAACATATCAGTAAGTGGCACGTGCGTCTCGCCCGAGAATCCACGCGCAAGATGCGCGGGCCACGTAACCAGCGCGATTGTTACTTGAGATGAAGCGAGCGACCGACTAACCTAGTCGGGCACATTTCGAATTTATCATGCAGCATAAAAACCGATTTGCCCTGCTTCTTCTCTTTGGTTTCGTCTTGATCTCGTTCAGTTGCAATCGTCAGCCACGAAACGAAAAGCGTTACCCGATCGAAGGGAAAATAATCGCCGTCAACAAGACGGATCGCACTGCGACCATCAACCACAAAGACATTGCCGGTTACATGCCGGGCATGACCATGGAATTCAAGATCAAGAACGACGCCGATCTGGAAATCATGAAAGCCGGCGATCAGATTACCGGCACGCTGGTCGTCGACGACATCTCTTCGTGGGTCGAGATTACTTCGATCGCTGAAGGCGGCGCGCAATTGACACCCACGTCCGCCGTTCCCGGCGAGCCGAAACCCGGCGACGCAATTCCCGATTTTCAGTTGGTGAATCAGGACGGAAAGCCGATTCACTTGTCGCAATACGCGGGCAAGGCTTTGGCGTTGACGTTTGTCTACACGCGTTGTCCGCAACCCGACCAGTGCACCCTGCTGAGCAACAACTTCGCGGCGATCGATTCGGAGTTGCAGAAGCAGCCGGACGTTTACGCGAAGACACATCTGTTGACGATCAGTTTCGATCCTGATTACGACTCGCCGAGAGTGATGCGCAGCTATGGCGCGTCGCACACCGGCCGATACTCAGACGAAACGTTTCAGCATTGGGAGTTTGCGACCGGCTCGTCCGATGAAGTCAAAGGCATCGCGCAGTTCTTTGGCTTGCGATATTTTCACGATACCGAGTCAGGCGAAGACCAGGTGATCCACTCGCTCAGGACCGCGGTAATTGGGACGGATGGAAAGCTGGTGAAGCTTTATCGGGGAAACGAATGGAAGCCCGCCGAGATCGTTGAAGATCTAAAAAGCCTGGCTTCGAGCGGTAAATAATCGGCGTCGGTCGACCCCTCAGCCCTTGAGCTTTTTAATCTCTTCGGTGAGTACCGGCACAGCTTCGAACAGATCGCCGACGATTCCATAATCAGCGATGTCAAAGATGGGAGCTTCAGGATCTTTGTTGATGGCGACAATCGTCTGCGAGTTTTTCATGCCAACCAGGTGCTGAATCGCGCCTGAGATGCCAATCGCGATGTAAAGCTTCGGCGCGACTGTCTGGCCTGACGATCCAATCTGACGATCGATCGGCAGCCATTCAGCGTCGCAGATTGGACGCGATGCCGCGAGATCACCGCCCAACGCTTCGGCGAGTTTCTCGGCCAGCGCGAGATTGTCTTTGTTCTTAATGCCGCGACCGACGGCCACGATGATATCAGCTTTCGAAAGATCGACAGCCTGCTTCGCTTCCTGAAACGGGGCTTCAGGTTTCATCCGCACGTCGCCGACTTCAACTTGCATCGTTTCGACGGCAGCGCTTCCCTTCGCAGCTTGATCGCCGCGAAACGCACCTGACTGAAACGTCACGAACGTGGGCGGCTCGCCATCGGCAACTACATCCGCGTCGAGCTTGCCAAGAAATATTCGCCGCGTGAATGTTGCCTTACCGCCATCGACATTCATGCGAATGCAATCGCCAATCAAACCTTTATCAAAGCGTGCCGCAACTTTCGGCGCGAAGTCGCGCGCCAGATAAGTATGCGACATGATCACGTATGCAGGATTGGTCGCGCGGATGACTTTCTCAAGTCCATCAGCATACGCGTCCGGCGTGTAGTCGTTGAGCTTTTCGTTCTCGGCAGAGATCACTTTCTCAAGATCATACTGTGCGATCTCGGTGGCCAGCGACGGTGCGCCAAGGACTACGGCGGAAGCTTTCGCGCCCGTGTCAGCGGCAAGCTTCTGCGCCGCAGCGATCGCTTCGAGCGAAGTCTTGTTCAGCGCGCCCGCTTTGTGTTCGATGAAGATGAGAATGCTCATTATTTCTGTGGCACAGACTTCAGTCTGTGTCTGCCCTTTATCGATAAACACAGACTGAAGTCTGTGCCACTAAATTACCCGAGCCTCAGTCCGCAGCTTTTCTGCCAATTCAACCGCGCCTTTCTTCGCGTCACCACCACCGAGGAATTGCGTCTGCTTCGATTTCTGCGGCAGATAGATTTTCTCAATGCGTTGATGCGAAGGCTTGCCGACGATCTCAGGGTTCGGTGTGACTTCCCTTATCTCTTTTTTCTTCGCCGCCATGATGCCCTTGAGTGTCGCGTAGCGAATCTGGCTGATGCCTGATTGAATCGTCAGCAACGCAGGCTTCGGCATCGTGTACCACTGGTACCAGCCGCTTTCGAGTTCTCGCTTCACGCGCAGTTGTTCGCCGGTAGCGTCAACCTCGATCACGATCGTCGCGTGCGGCAGGCCGAGAATTTCCGCGAGAATCACACCTGTCTGCGCATAGCCGTAGTCATCAGACTGCAAACCAGTCATGACGAGGTCAGCATTCTCGTCGCGAATCGCTTCAGCTAAAACTGATGCGGCAGCGAACGGAGAAAGGTGAACGACGTTGTCGCCCACCACGTGAATCGCGCGATCGGCGCCGCGCGCCAGCGCATCTTTGATGACACTCTTCGCGCGTTGCGGGCCCATGGACACCACCACGACTTCGCCTGAGCCGACCTTTTCTTTTATGCGCAGCGCTTCTTCGAGGGCGTAGCCATCCGACTCGTTGACCTCGAACGACAGATCAGCTTCCTCGATCCACGTCGAGTCTTTGTTGATGCGCAGGATCGCGTCTTTATTCGCAACCTGCTTCATTAATACCAGGATCTTCATTTCTCTGGGTTCGCACGCCTCCGGCGTGCCTCGGTTTTCCTGGATACGAGCACGCTGGAAGCGTGCGTACCCAAGTCATTCTTCGTAACTCTTGAACAAAAGCGCAGCGTTCGTCCCGCCAAAACCGAAACTGTTGGACAGCGCGTATTGAATCTTAGTTTCACGCGCCTGATTGGGTATGTAATCCAGATCACATTCCGGATCGGGCGTTTCGTAATTGATAGTCGGCAACAAAATGTTTCGATAAATCGATAGCACCGAGAAGACACCTTCGACTCCGCCGGCGGCGCCCAGCAAATGACCCGTCATGGACTTTGTCGAGCTAATTGGAATCTTCGGCGCGTGTTCGCCGAATGTCTTCTTGATGGCCATCGTTTCGAACTTGTCGTTGTATGGGGTCGACGTCCCATGCGCGTTGATATAGCCGACGTCTTCGGGAGTGGCGCCCGCGTCTTTCAGAGTCTTCTGCATCACGCGCACTGCGCCCGAACCACTCGCGTCCGGCATGGTGATGTGAAAGGCATCGCCGGTCATTCCGTAACCGACGATTTCGGCATAGATGCGCGCGCCGCGGCGTTTTGCAAACTCCAACTCTTCGAGAATCATGATGCCCGCGCCTTCGCCAATAACGAATCCGTCTCGATTTAGATCAAATGGCCGCGACGCGTGTTGCGGGTCATCGTTGCGCGTCGATAACGCTCGCAATGCCGCGAAACCGGCGATACACATCGGGGTAATTGCAGATTCAGCGCCCCCGCAAATCATCGCGTCCGCATCGCCGCGCTGAATGATTTTGAAGCTGTCGCCGATTGCATGCGCGCCGGCGGAACAGGCGGTCGCAGTGGCCGAGTTCGGCCCTTTCGCATTGTGACGAATGGAAACCTGTCCGGAAGCAAGGTTAACGATCGCTGACGGAATAAAAAATGGCGAGACGCGGCCCGGCCCATCGTTCAGAAGCTTCAAATGTTCACGTTCGATCGCCCAGAAATCGCCGATGCCGCTGCTGATGTACGTGCCGACGTTCTCTGCGACTTCATCCGTGATCTTCAACTCACTGTCGTCGACTGCTTCCTGTGAAGCAGCAATCGCATAGTGAATGAAAGCGCCCATCTTGCGCGCTTCCTTCTTCTCGACATAGTTCAGCGGATCGAAGTCCTTGACTTCGCAGGAGAACCGAACCGGGAATTTTTCGGCGTCAAATTTTCTTATGTAATCCGCGCCACTGCGGCCTTGCACGAGCGCGGTCCAGGTCGTCTCGACTGAATTACCGACGGGAGTAACCAGTCCAAGACCAGTAACGACGACGCGACGATTCAAAGAATATTTCTCCATAGAAAGTGTAGGGGCAGGGCTCGTCCCTGCCCGCGGAATGGTTGCTAAAGGCGGGCAAGGACAAGCCTTGCTCCTACACGTTCATTTTCCTTTGTGCTGATCGATGTAGTTGTACGCGTCGCGCACGCTTTGAATCTTCTCGGCGTCTTCGTCCGGGATTTCGATGCCGAACTCCTCTTCGAAGCGCATCACCAGCTCGACCGTGTCGAGCGAGTCCGCGCCAAGGTCATCGATGAAACGGGCATTCGGCGTCACTTCATTCTCATCGACGCCGAGTTCATCCACGATGATCTGTTTTACTTTAGCTTCGATCTCTTGATCGGGCATTCGTTTGCTCCTCTAAATTTAGTGTGACACAGACTTCAGTCTGTGACTTTATCAATTCAAAAACTCGAACACAGACTAAAGTCTGTGCCACTTCAATTTGCCAGGGCTTCCTGCGCGGCGCGCAAACTCGCTTCGTCTTCGACGTTTAGACAGCGCACGCTACGGTCGATCTGGCGCACCAAACCACTTAGAACTTTTCCGGGGCCGATTTCAATGAAAGTTTGTACACCTTGATTGATCAAAAATTCAACTGATTCAAGCCAGCGAACCGGTTGCGAGACCTGCCGGATCAGCGAATCCCGCAATTTATCGCTGTTTTGCTGCGGCGCCGCGTCCACATTCGTGATGACCGGCACGGCCGCATCGCTAAGCGAAATGCTCTCCAGGTCAAGCGCCAGGCGATCCTGCGCCGGCTTCATCAATGCGCAATGAAATGGCGCACTGACGTTCAGTTTCCTTGCGCGTTTCGCCCCGCGCTCTTTCAGAAGCGGAATCGCCCGGTCGATGGCCGCCGTGTCACCCGCGATCACGATTTGGCCCGGCGAGTTGATATTCGCCGCACTGCAAACCTGCCCATCAGCAGCTTCGGCGCAGGCTGCGTTTACCGTTCCAATATCCGAACCAAGGATCGCGGCCATCGCTCCCGTACCGACCGGCACAGCTTCCTGCATGTAACGGCCGCGCGCACGAACTGTTTTCACGGCATCGTTAAGCGACAGGGACGCAGCAGCTACTAACGCCGAATATTCGCCAAGGCTGTGACCGGCTACGTAATCCGGCTTTGGAAAACCTTCCGCTTCCATCACTCGCAGCGTGGCGATCGAAGTCGCCAGAATCGCCGGCTGAGTATTTTCAGTCAACTGCAAGTCTTCCGCAGGTCCGTGGAAACACAAGTCAGAGAGCGGGAAACCTAATGCAGCGTCTGCTTCTTCAAAGATCTGTTTCGCCGCTGCGAACTTCTGGGCTAAATCTTTTCCCATGCCCGGAGCCTGCGATCCCTGGCCGGGGAAGATATACGCGATTGCCGCTTGCCGATTGCCGATTGTCAATCTGTTCGGTTCAGAATTCGTCTCTGTCACAACTCAAATGCTCGCCCTACTGCTCAATCGAAAATCGGCAATTGGAAATCGGCAATGTCTTCACCATCGCATCACGACGCCGCCCCAGGTAAATCCGCCACCGAAGGAAGCCATCAAAATAATGTCATCTTTCTTGACGCGACCGCTCTCAACACATTCATCCAAACAAATCGGGATTGATGCAGACGACGTATTGCCTTGGCGCGCGATGTTTGAATAAACGATCGACGGATCAACCTTCAGCATATTCGCAACCGCTTCCGTGATGCGCTGATTCGCCTGATGGGGAATGAACAGTTTGACGTCCTCGGTTTTCAAGCCGGCTTCACAAAGCACCTGCCTGGAAATGTCCGACATCGATCGCACGGCAATCTTGAAAACCTCGTTCCCCTTCATCTTGAAGAAGTGATCGCCACGCGCGATCGTCTCGGCGGTGAAGCCGCCCTTCGTGCCACCGCCCGGCGCGTAAAGTTGCTCCTCGTATCGACCATCGGACTTGATTCGCGCGGCGAGAATTCCGCGACCGTCTTCAACCGGGCCGAGAATCGCCGCGCCCGCGCCATCTCCAAACAGCACGCAGGTCGAGCGATCGGAGTAATCAACGTAGCGCGTCAACAATTCAGCGCCGATAACCAACGCATACTTGATCTGCCCGGCGCGAATCATTGGATTTGCGATCGTCAGTCCGTACAAGAATCCTGAGCACGCCGCGACGATGTCCATGGCCGCAGCTTTATTCGCCCCGAGTTGTGCCTGAATCAAACAAGCAGTCGAAGGAAGAATCTGATCCGGCGTGACGGTCGCGCACAGAATCAAATCTATTTCGCTCGGATCAATTCCGGCGCGCGCGATTGCTTCCTGCGAAGCCCGCACCGCAAACTGCGAAGTGTATTCGCCGGGCGCCGCCTTACGTCTCTGCT
>DATLVM010000263.1:0-2467 GCA_035577445.1 Pyrinomonadaceae bacterium | reverse complement strand
CCGAGATAGAGCGTCGTCGCGACGGTGGTGACTACCACCATGGCGGTATACTCAGCCATGAAGAAGAGCGACCAACGGAAGCCGGAATATTCAGTGTGAAAGCCCGCGACCAGTTCAGATTCAGCTTCCGGCAAGTCGAATGGCGCGCGATTGTTTTCAGCGATGCCGCTGATCAGGAAAATCATGAACCCGACCGGCTGATAGATGAGGAACCAGACTGAGTCGGATTGCTGCGCGGCAACGATACTCGACAGAGACAAAGTACGCGCGAACATCAAAGCGCCGATGATCGCCAATCCCATTGAGACTTCGTATGAAACCATTTGCGCGCTCGAACGCAGCGCACCCAGCAAGGCGTACTTCGAATTCGACGACCAACCGGCAAGAATCAACGCCAGAACGCCCACGCTCGACACCGCGAGCACGAACAGCACGCCGATGTTTACGTCGGTGATCACTGCCCAGTCTGGGCCAAACGGAATCACCGCGAGCACGATGAACGCGGCAACCACGGCGATGTAAGGCGCGACAAAAAAGATCCAGCGGTCTGCGTTCTCAGGGATGAAGTCCTCTTTGACCAGCAGCTTCAATCCGTCAGCGATTGGTTGCAGCAGTCCCCACGGCCCGACCCGCATCGGACCTAAGCGCGCCTGAATGAATGCGGAGATCTTTCGTTCGAGATAGGTCGCGTACGCCACCCAGCCGGCTGTAATCGTCACGACCGCGCCGACCTGAATCAGCGGCCAGATGACATAGTTCACCGTCTGCTCGCTGAAGAATTTCAGCAGCAGATTGTCGATGATGGTGGGTGCAGCTAAAAAGGCGAACATCAAGAGCTATGGCCGTTACGGCCCTCGCTTATGAATTTTTCTACCACGTTTATGAGAGCACTCAATCGCTCGTCGGTATGAGCCTGTTGCGCTTGTAGTTCCTTTTGAGATTCCGCCAGATCCTTTTGAATTCTGGCGGTTTCACTTACCACGTTGAAGAGAGAAACGAAGCCGCTTTCAAGCTGGCTGATTCGCTTGTCCGTCTTGTCCATGGCGGCATTCAGCTTGTCCATGTTATCGGCAAAAGCCTCTTGCCGTTGCGCCACGAACTCAAGCATCTTCTGCAGCTCGTCGTTTGTCATGACTAAATGCTACCTATCAATCTCACCCAACACAATATCCAATGTTCCAATGATGGCAACCACGTCCGCGACCAGATGACCAATGCAGAGCTGCTTCAGCGATTGCAGATTGATGAAGCAGGGTGGACGCACGCGCACGCGCCAGGGCTGTTGGGTTCCGTCTGAAACCAGGTAGCAACCAATCTCGCCCTTGGGTCCTTCGATCGAATGATAGTAGTCACCGACAGGCGGCTTAATCAGCTTTGGAACTTTTGCGTTCACCGGCCCATCAGGCAATTTGTCGATTGCCTGCTGAATGATCCGGCGCGACTGGCGCATCTCTTCCATGCGCACGAGGTAGCGATCGTACGTGTCGCCGTTTTCACCGAGCGGTACTTCAAAATCCAGATCGGCATACGCCGCGTACGGTCGCGCTTTGCGAATGTCCCAAGCCACGCCCGAGCCGCGCAGGGCCGGCCCGGACAATCCGATCGCGATCGCAGCTTCGCCAGAGATGATGCCAATACCGACTGTGCGGCTCAGCCAGATGCGATTTTCCGAAAGAACGGTTTCGTATTCATCCAGCCGGCCGCCAATGTTGCCGATAAATCGACGTACATCAGCTTCGAAATCATCATAAGCATCATTCGGCATGCCGCCGACGCGCCACGCGTGGCAAGTCAGCCGCGCGCCGAACTGTCGCTCGAAGATCTTGAGAATCTCTTCGCGTTCGCGAAACGCCCACAGCAGAATCGTCACTGCGCCGATATCCATCGCGTGGGTGCCCAGCCACAGCAAGTGCGAAGCGATGCGATTCAGCTCGGTGAGGATCGTCCTTATATAATGAGCGCGCGGCGGGACCGCGAGTCCCATCATCTGCTCGACCGTCTCAACCCAAACCAATCCGTTCGAAACTGCCGCGATGTAATCAAGCCGATCCCAGTAAGGCGCGATCATCGAGTACATGCGGTTCTCGGCGATCTTCTCCATGCCGCGATGCAGGTAGCCGATATCGCAATCGAGATCGATGACCGTCTCGCCATCAAGCTTCAGGATCACGCGCAGCACTCCGTGGGTGCTGGGGTGCTGCGGCCCCATGTTGAGCGTCATCTCTGGCGCGTCAAGCAATGATTGTTTAGTTGTGGCGACTTCTACCTGGTGCATGATCCAATTCCCTTTCCCTCTGGGAGAGGATTAGGATGAGGGCCTGGCCGACTCACCCTATATGTTTAAGTCTTACCGTGAGGCACAACCTCACAGCAAGAAGAATTTAGAATCTCAAACCCACTATGCTTCGCACCCTCACCCCTACCCTCTCCCAAAAGGAGAGGGAGAATTTCTAATTGAAAACCTCCA
>DATLVM010000262.1:0-4316 GCA_035577445.1 Pyrinomonadaceae bacterium | reverse complement strand
GAGCCGCGAAGCGGCGACAGAGAGTTAACGGGCAGGCTGAACTATCGATGCTTTCGCCCCTTGCGGGGCTCAATCGCTCTACTTGGTTCGTTAACCCCAAGGCTCGCGGAGCCTCGCCTTGGGCTTAGTTCTGAACGCTGCTGACGCAGCTTCAGCTCTAATTCGAGTGACCCCGACTAGCTCCGTCGATAGCTGAGTCAAATATATCGATGCCGTTGAAACGGCTAATTCGGCCATTAAAAGCTTGTGCTGATCACCTCGCTGAAGCGAGGTGTGAATGAGAACTGGCACTGAGTTCGTGTCAATCCAAGGTCGTCTCTCGAATCTTCTTTTCCTGCTCAGCGCGAAACTCTTTTAGTTTCTCTTTCAATTCAGGACGGCTGTTGGCGAGGATTGCGATCGCGAAGAGCGCGGCGTTCGTCGCTCCCGCTTTTCCAATCGCGAACGTTCCCACCGGAATTCCGCCGGGCATTTGTACCGTCGATAACAACGAATCTAACCCGTCAAGCGCGCTCGTCATCGGGACGCCGAGCACCGGCAGAGTCGTGTGCGCGGCCAGCACGCCCGCGAGATGAGCCGCGCCGCCGGCGGCGCCGATAATTACCTCGATGCCGCGTGATTCAGCTTTGCCGGCGAAATCCGCCGCTAACTTCGGCGAACGGTGCGCCGACATGACGTGCGATTCGTGCGGCACACCAAACTTTGCCAAAGTATCCGAGCAAGCCTTCATCGTGTCCCAATCGGACTTGCTTCCCATCAGCACAGCTACCAGTGATTTCTGATTCTTTGATTCCTTGTTTTTTGTCATAGGTACGTTGCCGTTCGTGTCAGAAGCCCCACCGGGAGGGAGGGCTAGCCAACCGATCTGGCCCTCTTTTACAGTCGGGCTTCTGACACGGCCTACTCGCCCTGATCCAATGAATAACCGCGCTCGCCGTCAAAGTTACAGAGATTCTCAGTCTTGATGACATCGAATCCCGCATCGTCGAAGCGGCCAAGTAGTTCGATGATGTTCTTATGCGTAATCGGCGCGCCTTTGTTGGTCGACATAAAGCGACAGCGCCATTGGTCCGAACAGAAAGTTTCGGGAGATCCGCCCGGCCAAACCTTTACGCCGCGGTTACTAACCATTGCGAGTTGCAAAGCGTCCGGCGCGATCTTGCTCAACGACTCACCGAGCACCGTGGGAGAACCCTTCAACCAATCAAGGAACACATCGACGCCGACCAACTCTTTGTGCGTATCTGAACGCTCTTTGACGATTGTCTCGCTGTAAACTTCGCCCAGGCCCTCCTGGTTGTAAGTTACAGCCTTTAGCGTGTGCGGTTGTTTCCCGAGCCGGGCGACGACCGCTTGCGCGAATTCTTTCGTGCCGACCTTCTGCTTGCTGACGCCCTCGTCAAAGATGTCGTACGTGTGCACGCCGTCTTCAATCGTCCGCAGCCAGGCATTGTGCACGCGCTCAGCCGTCTGCGTCAGTCCGATGTGCACGAGCATCATGACCGCGCCGAGAAGTAAACCAGACGGGTTTGCTAAATTTTGTCCCGCGCGACGCGGCGCCGATCCGTGAATCGCTTCGAACATCGCGATGTTCTCGCCGATGTTGGCTGAACCGGCGAGGCCGACCGATCCGGCAATTTGCGCCGCCACGTCCGACAGGATGTCGCCGTAAAGATTCGGCATCACGATCACGTCGAAGGCATTCGGGGTGTCGGCCATCTTGGCCGCGCCGATGTCCACGATCCAATGTTCGTTTTCAATGTCCGGATACTCAGCCGCAATCTCAGTGAAGACTTTATGAAATAGACCATCGGTAAATTTCATAATGTTGTCTTTGGTGAAGCAGGTAATTTTCTTTCGATTATGCCGGCGAGCATATTCAAATGCGTAGCGCACAATCTTTTCCGAGCCGGGACGCGAAATGATCTTCAGACACTGCATGACCTGATCGGTCTGGCGGTACTCAATGCCCGCGTACAAGTCCTCTTCATTCTCGCGGACGATCACGACGTCCATGCCCGGATGCTTCGTCTCGATGAACGGATGATAAGAAACGCACGGCCGCACGTTCGCGTAGAGTCCGAGCGTCTTGCGCACCGTCACGTTCAGGCTCTTGTAGCCTCCGCCCTGCGGCGTCGTAATCGGAGCTTTCAAGAAAACTTTGGTGTTGCGCAGCGAGTCCCACGCACTCGGATCGATTCCGGAGGTGTTGCCGGAGAGATAAACCTTTTCGCCGATTTCGATTTTTTCGATCGCCAGTTTCGCGCCTGCTTCTTTCAAAATATGAAGCGTGGCTTCCATAATTTCGGGACCAATGCCGTCGCCGTGAGCGACGGTGATAGGAACGGATGGCATGTGTTAAGGCCTTTCTTTCTGCATTTGAGAAGTTGACGAATATAAGACAAAAGCGAGAAGCGAGCAAAGACGGTGATGGTGACATGGATCACGAGTTGAGCTTGTGTCTTTGCTCGGATTCCCGATCCCTCTGGGAGGGTTAGGGTAATTGGTGTTGGCCTCTGCAGACCGCAGAGCGGTCAAATGTCTATAGCTCTCGGTCTCAACGTAGTCTTCAGCTCCGGAGGAGCGGATGTTCCTTTTGTTGAGGTATCACGCTCCTCCGGAGCTTCAAGAAGTTTTTGTGCGCGTAAATCTATAAATATTTCGTCCCTCTGGGACGATGAACCACTCGCATCAACACCCAATTACCAATCATTCGGGAGAGGGAGGGAAACCTGAGCGGATGTTAAGATTGATCCATCGATGAACCATCAGGCCTTCGCAATTCTGGAGTTTGATTCCTTGCGCGCACTCGTGCAGCGGCGCGCGCAGACTGATCTCGGCCATGCGCGAGTTGATGCTCTGGAGCCGCTGGACGATTTCGAGCAGTTGCAGTGCGAGCTGCGCGCCGTCAGCGAAATGATCGAGTTGCGCGCGCGCGGCGCCCGGCTGTCGTTTGAAGGAATCGCAGATCCAAGCGAATCGATCTCACGATTGAGAATTGCCGGGACAACGCTGGAGCCGCTGGCGATGCTCGATCTCGCGCGCATGTGCGAGCGAGCGTTGGATGCGCGATCGGCTATCAACTCAGAGCGCGAGTCTTGTCCCGACTTGTTTGAGATTGTCGCGGCGCTTTCGCAGGAGTTGGGAAGTCTCGCGGCCACGATCACCAAGAAGATCCTGCCCAGCGGCGAATTAGACGACCGCGCCAGCCCGGAACTGGCCAAGATTCGTCGCGAGTTGGCAACCGCGAGATCGCGCATCACCCGCTCGCTCGAGAACCTGATGCGCCGGCACAGCGAAGCCATTCAAGAGGAGCTGGTCACCGTTCGTAACGATCGATTCGTGATCCCAGTGCGTTCCGATCATCAATCACGAATCAAAGGCGTCGCGCATGGCTCGTCGTCATCAGGCGCGACGATCTTCATCGAGCCCCTCGAAACAATCGAGGCGAACAACGAACTTCAGAACCTGCGGGAAGCCGAGCAGCGTGAGATTCTTGAGATCTTATTTGGCTTATCTGAACAATTACGCCGCCAGCTGCCGGCAATTGAATTGGCCGCCGAAGCCATCACCGAATTAGATTTTGTAAACGCAAAAGCAGCATTTGGTGAAGCGTTTGATTGTGTTGTACCGCAAGTGGCACAGACTTCGGTCTGTGGTTCAAACGGAGTGGCACAGACTGAAGTCTGTGACACCCTTGAATTCATCGATGCTCGTCATCCGCTCCTGGAACAGAATCTTCGCGCCACTGGGGGCTCGGTCGTGCCGGTCTCCCTTAAACTCGATCCGGATCATCCCGTGATGGTCATCTCTGGCGCCAACGCCGGCGGCAAGACGGTCGTGCTGAAGACCGCCGGACTATTGTCGCTGATGGCTCTTTCAGGTTTGCCCGTGCCGGCGAAAGAAGCGCGTGTGCCTTTCTATCAAACCGTACTCGCCGACATCGGCGATCAGCAATCAATTGCGGCGAATCTCTCGACATTCACCTCGCACATGTCGAACATCGCCAAGATGATCGAGTTGTGCGAGCCCGAAGGGAGCGCGGCTCGGAGCGCGGGCATCCTGCCCGCATCGTCCTGCCATTCACTCGTACTGTTGGATGAAGCCGGCACGGGAACTGATCCTGAGGAAGGTTCCGCTTTGGGTGTGGCCGTGGTGGATCATTTCAAGCAGCGGGGCGCTCATGTGATGGCGACAACGCACTACTCCGGATTGAAAATGTACGCGGCGAACGAAGCGGGCGTCTTAAATGCAAGTGTTGAGTTCGATGAAAAAACTCTGCGGCCAACATATCGTTTGTTGGTCGGCCTCGCCGG
>DATLVM010000261.1:0-3192 GCA_035577445.1 Pyrinomonadaceae bacterium | reverse complement strand
CTTGCATGATTTGTACCTCGCGACCCGATTGAGTCAATCGCTGCTCCGCAGCTCTGGACAAATTTTCGTGCGTAACCCAACGCTCGCAAAGCCTCGCGTTGGGCTTAACTCTCACCGCTGCTCCGCAGCTGGTTGAGTTATGAGCGTCAAGCGCGGTCCCTGAAAGGCTGTGGAGTACTCAAGTATGTTGGTCCCTTTGGGAGAGGGTTAGGGTGAGGGTCCGAAGGATAGCGAAGAATACTTGCTCACTCTCTCCCTATTCCGCTAGCTTCGCCCCTCACCCCAGCCCTCTCCCAGTGGGGAGAGGGAGTTAAACCCGTTACAGTGAGAATTCCTGGGCCAGTACCAGCTCAGCCTTGCGCAACTCGTATCGCGCGCGGCCGAGGTTCCCTTCGGGCTTCAGCGCGAGCACTACGAAGTAATCTTTGTTGAAGAGGCGCATCGCAACTGTAACTTTGCCGAGCGTCACGACCATCTCGCGCAAGTCGCCGAGATCCAGTTCGTTTGCGGAGCGGCCGGCGCTCCGCACGAGCGAGGTGAATTCGGCGGCCGCGACATCGAGATTCGCGTTCATGCCTTCTTCGTTGAAGAACTTTTCGACTGAGAGTCCGTCGGCGCCCATGATGAGCGCGCCCAGACTGCCGTCAGTTTTTTCGACGATCGTTTGCAGGGCTTCTTTGAACATAACTCTAAGCGTGAGCAGTTAGCGGTAGACAGTTTACCCTTAAATGATTCCGGTGGTCGATGCATAGGCTCCGACCACCGGCGTTTGTTTTCGAACTACGCGGGCAGGATGCCGCGGTCCATCAAGTTGCTACGGTCGTTGGCCGCCGCCAATTGCCCCCGGTCGAGCAGTGCCGCTCGGGTTTGGCGCCGGATTGCTCGGCGCGCCCAGCACATTTGGCTGCTGGTTCGGCATAGCCTGCGGTTTCTCACCCTGCTGCTGTTGCAGCTCGGTCGGCGTCGGCGTGTTGCTGGTCGGATTGCCGAGCGGTACCGGCTGCGGCACTGACTGAGTGCGCGGGCCGCTGAGGGGAACCGTGGCCATCGGCTTGCCAAAGTAATCCGGGCGATAGATATGCGGAGTGATGAAGAACAGAATTTCGGTCGAGTCCTTCGTGACGAGTTTCCGCTTGAACATATTGCCCAGGATCGGAAGACTGGCGAGACCAGGCGTGCGTTGTCTGGTCGTTGATTCTGAATCGGCGAGTACACCACCCATCACGGTCGTGCCGCCATCTGGAACCAGCACTTCAGACTGCATGCGCTGAGTATCAATTCCCGGAACGCCACCGACGGCGATGCCGGTGTTGACGGTGTTATTCTCGATCGTCACACGCAACACGACTGTGCCTGCATCAGTAATCTGCGGCGTGATTGAGAGACGAAGCGGAACTGAGACGAACGTGGTCGTGACGACCGCGGTACCGCCGGCAGCCTGAGTCGTCTGCACCGGAATCTGCGATCCGCTTTCAATCTGCGCCGGCCGATTGTTCAAGGCCGTGACGCGCGGCGTTGCTACAGTCTTGACTTCACCGCGAGTCTCGGCTGCCGTCAGCAGCGCGCTTATCTGCGAAGAACCGATCAAGCCGGTCGTCAATCCAATTACCGTGTTCGCGATTGCGCCAAGCCGGCCACTCGGCTGGAACGGGCCCATAAATTGACCTTTGCCATCATGGAAGGTGTCCTGCGTCGGGGGAACCGGACCGTTTCCGGCGGCGGACCCACCACCCTGTTCTACCTTAGGCTGCTGAATTGTGCTGAAGGAGACCTGGCCACCGCGCCCGCTGAGGGCCGTGAGCGCAAGTTGCGCGCCCAGGTCGCGGCTGAAGTTGTGCTGCGCGATGACGATGCGCGTTTCGATTTCGACTTGCGGCTCAGGCTGATCGAGAATCGCTACCAACTGACGAATCGCTTCAATGTTCTCTTTCACGTCGGTCACGATCAGCGTGTTGCTGCGACCTTCGACCTCGACTGATCCCAGGCGCGACAGGCGACGCTTGATGATCGGCATCAATCCCTGATCGCCGCCACCACCGGTCGCATCGCCACCGGCGCCGCCGCTAAAACTGAGGTTCGTTGACCCACCGGCGTACGCCGCGGACGAACCGGCCGCCTGGGCCAACGTGCCCGAGGCGCGCGCGTAGTTCAGCCGAATGAACTCAGTCACGAGCGGAGCGCTCGAAAGCTGCGCATCCTTCATGGCGCGCTGAGTCTCGGCCTCTTTCGCCAGAGTTTCGCTCGTCGCCACGCGCAAGATGTTTCCATTGACATCAATGCCTAAGCGGTTGGCACGCAGAATCGCGTCCAACGCATAGTTCCACGGCACGTCCTGGACGTTGACGGTCACCGGAACTGCGCCGACTGAGCTATCGATGACAAAGTTGATGCCATACTGCTCAGTGACGTAGTTCAGGATGTCGCGCACGTCGGCGTTGACCACGTTCAAGTTGATGGGCTCGCCCACGAACCCGGGTTGACCATACTGCCGGCCCTGGCCCGACTGCGTTGCCATGCTGTCCTTCATCGGCGAGCTCGCTACTTGTAGCGGCGTCGGTGACGGCTCAGGCTCAGCCGATGGCAGCACCGACGATTGCCGCGCGTTCTTCACGACAACTCTCCCGGCGGCGCCGCTGGCGATAGCGAACGTGTTTAGTGAAAGGCCGAAGGCACACGCAAACGCGCAGGTTCTGACGGCCACATTCTTAAAGTGCTTAGGCATTATTCCCTCCACGGGTTTGACCGGCCTGCCGCCACGCGCTCGCTCGAAAATGCCTTACGAACATTCACTCGCGCGCCGCACTTCGCGGCAACTCAGTCTTGTTGTCAAAAGTGAACGCACCTTTCTTTCTCCGAGTATGTGCGTCCAGGCATTTGGCTGATGACACGCAACGGACCGCGCGCCACAGCCGAAATCTTGTTATTGCTTTTCCGGATTGCCGGGCTTGGCAGTTTCCGGCGCCGGCGTTTCGGTGGGTGACGTCTTCGCCGACGTCATAGTCTCGGCGGGAGTCGGCGCGCGCAGCTGCTTGATCTCAACGCCTTTTTCTCTGCGGCCGTCGGCCCACACAACGTCACGACGAAAGACGAGGCGGCTCTCTTCGATCGCCACTAACTGGCCATCGAAGAAGTTTTCCCCGGGATAAACCACATAAGACAGC
Source organism: Pyrinomonadaceae bacterium (assembly GCA_035577445.1). Taxonomy (GTDB): domain Bacteria; phylum Acidobacteriota; class Blastocatellia; order Pyrinomonadales; family Pyrinomonadaceae; genus UBA11740. The sequence continues at coordinate 31 of DATLVM010000261.1, read as the reverse complement.
TTGGGAGTGAGCGGCGTAGCTTCAACCATCG
>DATLVM010000260.1:0-3166 GCA_035577445.1 Pyrinomonadaceae bacterium | reverse complement strand
GTAGTTGACGTTGCTGGGCTCATACGGCGGATAATCAGAGGACCAGATGGCGTTGGCAATACTAGCCAGGTCCAAGGGCTGCTCCTGGAGATCGGTATAGGCAAACACCTTGAAGAAAACGAAGCGGGCAAAGCTAGCGGTCGTCCAGTCGTAGACGGACATGGCCAGCTCGTAACTGTAGGGGGTGAAGGGGAAATACTGGAGGCCCAGCGCTCGGATCTCAGCGTCGGTCTTACCTGGCCCGTCCGGAATGTTCTGATACGGCACGAGCTTGAGGTTCATCATCAAATCGAGCAGACCGGCATCACCGTCAAAGACCATAGGCAGGGGCGAGAGTGAGCCGGAAATGTTGTTGCCGTCCCCGGTGACCAGGAACGTACTGTCGGCGTTGAGGGTCACAGTCATCGCGCCTTGGCCGTCATACCAATAAATCTGCCCGTTGATCACAACCTGCCACGAATGTGGCCCGCCGGTTTGCTGGCCAGTGTCAGTGAAATCAAGGAAGCCAAGGCCGTTTGCAATCATGCGGAAGGAGGCGCCAGCCGGGCCGCGCACTGCTGAGATCGGCTGCCCGTCGCTCATGCTGACTGGTTGCCCGTACGGGTTGATAAGAGACGCGATGGCCCACATGGTTTGTTCCTCCCTTAAGGTTGGAATCCTGGTTGCTGAATGCCATGAAAGCTATAGGTAGATTTTCTGCCCACCATGCCTTCCCCTTTTATCCAAGCTTGTTCACCTTGATCGGACGTTAAGCCGCGAACTGCAAAGCACATATTACTCGCTAAGAATGCAAGACCGAATGCGACGTTGGGTCTCCTGTCGTGCGCCGCCGCACAACGGCGGAGTTGACGCGGCGGCGCGAATTCAATCAACCATCGCCGGACCACCGTGTCAGTACCGGAAGCGGTAGCGACCGGTTATGTTTTCACGCCCCCGCTCGCGTCCAACGATTTGTGCGAGCGCCCGCTGATGATAACGCGCCTCAGTCGTTAGTGTCAGAAGCCCGCGCGTCAGCAAGGGCTACTTTGGTAACTGGCCCTCCCTAACGGTTGGGCTTCTGACACGATTGCCAGCGGTCGTCGTGTCAGTACCCGGAGCGGTAGCGAAGGGATCATCACGCAAGTTTCGTTGATCGGGTCGCTACCGCTCTCCGTACTGACACAGCGATGCGAGCGAACTACTACTCATGTATCAAACCAATTGATATTACCGCAGAGCACGGCAAATAACCGTACCGATCTTTGCCGGCTTGGCTGACCTCATTTGCTTCCCCAAACAACTCGCGTTTCAAGTTCTCGCAGACTCGGCTGCTTTCACGGCGCGGAGTTTGCTCCTCCAGGTGCGCAACTCTCAATTGCTCGGAATTCTGCAAATGATTCCAGCAGGCGGAGAATTTTTGCGCAAAAGCCTGGGGGAAAAATCGCACCATGAGCGCTTACATCATTCACATCGGTCCCGACCTGAAAGAAGCTTTCAGCTATCGACGGCCACTGAATGAAGGCAGCGTTCATGCGTTGGGCGAATACGCAAAGGCGACTTATGGCGAGGAAGCCGTTCTCAGGCAGATGACTCCCGACGAAGAAACCGAGTTCGCGCGCGCCGGCGATCTATCGAACCATTCCCACTGGCAGGCCAGCTCATCCTCGCCGAACGGCTCCCGTCCGAAGCGAGATGTTGCACCCAAAGACGCCGCGAAGCTCTGACTCCCTCGCGCTCTTTTTCTCACGATCACCTTTTGATCATCAACTCATCCAAATTTCGCGCTCGTGTCAAAGACCAGGTCACGCGGTCGACAAGAAAATTCAGTATGGAATTTGGGAGTGTGGTGCTCGCTGACCTACGGTGGACTTATCTGCGTGCGTTTCGGCCGCTCGTTGTGACCCGCTAATGGCTTCTGTGGATTCTGCGGCAGCGCCATCACCGTAGGTTTCACTTTGCCTGCGTTAATCGCTTGACTGAAATGAGTGAACGCTATATCAAAGCTGCGCAATTCACCTTGATGGAGGACCGCTTATGACAAACCCTCGCGCCACGACAATCATGCGCAATCTGATTTGTGCGTTGCTGCTGATTGTCTTCAGCATTTCAGTTCGCGCGCAAGAAAAACCAGCGATCGATGTAAACCAAAAGCTAGCCGGCTTTGACGAGTTCATGGCGAAGACTTTGAAGGATTGGAACGCTCCCGGCATCGGAGTTGGAGTCGTCGTGGGCGACAAGCTCGTGTTCGCGAAGGGCTATGGTTATCGCGATTACCAAAAGAAGTTGCCCATCACCGCGCAGACGCTCTACCCCATCGCGTCGAACACGAAATTGTTCACCGCCATGGCCGCCGGCATGTTGGTCGAAGAAGGAAAGCTGACGTGGGATCGGCCCATCAAGGAATCAGTTCCGACGATCGAGTTCTACAACAGCTATCTCAATAACACGATCACTCTGCGCGACATGCTGGCGCATCGCACCGGCATCACGCGTCACGATTCGATCTGGTACAAGTCGAACTATTCGACGAAAGAGTTGTTCGAACGTTTGAAGTATCTCGATCCGAAAGAATCGCCGCGGCAAATCTTTCTCTACAACAACATGATGTACGCAGGCGTTGGCTACTCGATTCAACTGCAATCGGGAAAGACCTGGGCCGATTTTGTGCGCGAGCGGATCTTTCAGCCGCTGAACATGACTCACACCGTGTATTCGATCGCGGACATGTTGAAGCAACCTGATTACGGCGTGCCTTTCGATGAGCGACGTGATTCATTCGAGCTTTACAAGATTCCCTATTATGAAGACACGGACGGGCTCGCGGCTGCGGGTGCGATCATCTCGAACATTGAAGACATGTCGCATTGGCTGATCGCTCTGATGAATAACGGCACGTACAACGGCCAGCAGGTACTGCCGCCGAAAGTCATCGACGCGACGTTGCAACCGGCGATCGCCCTGCCTAATGCGGGCGCGCAAGCGCGCGGCTGGTGGGAAATATTGAATCAGGCTTACGGCATGGGACGCTGGACCGCGTCATATCGCGGTCACCTGATAGCATTTCACGGTGGCGACTTGCCGGGATTTCACTCGCAGATCTCCTACCTGCCGCAGGAACACATCGGCGTGATTGTTTTCGTCATCGGCAATCACACTGCGCCGCTTTATAACCCGATCAGCTACAACG
>DATLVM010000259.1:0-5880 GCA_035577445.1 Pyrinomonadaceae bacterium | reverse complement strand
CGGCAAGTTTCTCGTGCAGATGAATCGGGTTGACGACGCCGAGAAAGAATTCGAACTCGGCGTGCAGGTCGAGCCGAGTAATCGCGAGGCGCGCTTCGTGCTGGCGAGTTTCTATCTCGTGAACAAGCGCTACGCGAAGGCCGAAGACGCCTACAAGGCCCTGGCGGAGCTCGACAAAGACACGCCGCAGGGCCGTTCGGTGCTGGGCGACTACTACGGCGCCACGGGCCGTTTGGATGAGGCGATTTCGATCTACCAAGGGGTCGTTACCAATTCGCCTGACTATTCACCGGCACACTATCGACTTGGGGAATTGATGCTCAATCGCGGCGACATCGCGAACGCGAAAGCCGAAGTCGACGCGATCCTGAAGAAAGATGCAAACGATCGGCAGGCGATGATCCTCCGCGCGCGCATCGAGATGCAGAGCGGCGATAGCAACGATCTGAAAGCGGCGATCGCCGATTTGCAGGAAGTCCTCAAGCAGGAACCGAACTCACGCGCTGGATTGTTCTTCATGGCGGAAGCGAATTTCCGCGCCGGCACGATCGATCAGGCACGCGTGTTCGCCGGGGACCTCGAACGTAACTATCCGAACTATCTGCCCGGCAAACTGATGCAGGTGCAGATCAATCTCGCCAGCGGCGATGTGAAGGGCGCGATGCAAGGCGCGGCGCAATTGCTGGATCGGATTACGAAGACCACACCTGATCGCGACAACACGCCACAGATGCTGGCTGACCTGCGCGTGAACGCTCTGGTTGCGCACGGCTCGGCAGCGCTGCAAATGCGCGACACGAAAACCGCGCGCCAGGATTTCATGATGGCGCATGACGTGGCCCCGAACAGCACCGATATCTACGTCAATCTCGCCGGCGTCGCGCTGGCCGAAAACAAAGTCGACGAAGCGGTTGGCTACTACAACACGGCCCTGGGAATCGACAGTGCGAACTTCAATTCGCTGCGCGGGCTCATCAACATTTATGCGGCGCGTAATGAAACTGCGAAGGCGCATGCCCGCATCGACCAATCAATCGGTCAACAGCCGAACAACGCCAGCCTCCATTTCCTGAAGGGCCAGGTTTACGGCTTCGAAAAGAATGCCGGAGCCGCCGAAGCTGAATTTCGTCGCGCGCTTGAGATCGATCCGAACTACCTGGCTGCGTATTCAGCGCTGGGCGCACTATTCGTAAACACGAACCAGCAGGATCGCGCGATTGCTGAGTACACCAAGATTGTCGAAAAGCGTCCTGACAACGCTTCGGCGTACACGCTGATCGGCATGCTCGAGATGAATCGCCAGAACATCGACGCGGCCATCGACAACTATCGCAAGGCGCTGGCGAAAGACGAGCACGCAGTGTTTGCCGCGAACAATCTCGCCTGGCTCTACGCCGAATACAACAAAGGCAACATGGATGAAGCGGTGCGGCTCGCGCAAGGCGCCGTGCAGGCCAACCCGGGCGTGCCGAGCTTCGCCGACACTCTCGGCTGGGTCTACTACAAGAAAGGTTTGTACGGCGCGGCGACTGAGCAGTTAAAGAAGGCTGTCAGCGTTGACGAGCAAGCCGCGCGTCAGAGTAACGCTTCGCCTTCACCGACGTATCGCTATCACCTGGGCGTCGCGCTGGCCGCGAAGGGCGACAAAGCCGGAGCGCGTAAGGAAATCGAAACAGCTTTGCGTTTGGGTGAGAAGACGAACTTCGCCGAAGTGAACGAAGCAAAGAAGACCTTAGCAACGCTGTAAGAAATGAAACCACAGATGAACACAGATAAACACCGATCAGAAATTGCCAAGTCTTTATCTGTGCAAATCTGCGTTTATCTGCGGTTAATGTCTTAGGAGCTAACAATGAGTACCGAATTTCGACCACGCAAAATCGGCGAGTACTTCGACATCGTGCGCCGCCGCAAGCGGCTAATCATTTTGCCGACGCTGGCAATCGGCTTCGCGATCTCCTACGTCATCTATCGGCTGCCGGACATTTACGAATCGACGACGCTGATCGTGGTGAAGCAATCGACGCTGCCGAACTCAGTCGTGCCGACCATCGAAGATGAAGCACTGACGCGCGAACTCGCGAGCATCTCGCAAGTCGTCACCAGCCGCAGCTCGTTGCAGCCGTTGGTTGAAAAGTACGACTTATACAAAGACGAGCGCCGCCGCGGCGAACCAATGGAACTCCTGATTGATTCAATGCGCAAGCAGATCAAGGTCGAGCCGTACACAAGCAATCACGAAATCACGAACGGCTTCAACATCACTTATCGCGGTCGTGATGCCAAATCGACGCAGGCGGTCGCGGCCGAACTCGCCAGCCGTTACATCGACGAGCAGACGAAAGGCACGGTCAATGCCGGCACCTCTGCGAAGCAGTTCATCGAAGAACAAGTGCGCCAGTCGAAAGAGGAGCTCGATGCCATCGACACGCAACGCCTGAAGTACCTGCAACAGAACATGAACAACCTGCCGTCGCAGTCGCAGGCTTTGGTCGGACAGTTGACGGCATTGCACGAGGGACAGAAAGCAATCATTTCTGAGCTGGGACGCTCGCGCGATCTCGCCGCGGCCTATCGCAGCCAACTTGCAGACATCACCAAGAGCTATGACCAGGAGATCGTGCTCAGCGCCGAGAACACGACGGATCCGAAAACGACTCTGGCATGGGCCGAACTGGTGCGTCGCCGTTCTGAATACGAAGGCGAACTGCAAATCATGCTGACGCAGTTGAAAGAAAAGAATCCCGACGTGGTCGCCAAGCGCAAACAGATCGAAGACATCAAGGCGCAGCAGGATCAGATGATCAAGGAATGGAAAGAGCGCATCGACGAGCGCAAGCAGAAGCTGCAACAGTTGAGCGATCCGCGCATCGTCAGCCTCAAGACGCAGATTACGATGATGGACAGCGACGTCGAGCGACAACAGAGGATGCTCGACGAAACCAACAAACAGATTGCCGGACTCGATGCGCGCATCAACGCGATTCCGAATGCAGAAGTTGGCCTCGAAGCGATCGATCGCGATTACCAAACGAAGAAGGCGAACTTTGACTCACTGCTCGCGCAGCAACAGAAGGTCGTGATTGGCGCTGATGCCGTGAAGGATCAGCAGGGCAGCGGAATTCAGGTCGTCGATCCGGCGAACCTGCCGCAGCGCCCGGTCGCGCCGAAGCGCTTCATGCTGACGGCTGGCGGTTTCGGAATTGGACTGGCGATTGGTTTATTGCTCGCCGTTTGTTTCGAGCTGCGTCGCCTGTTCACGATTCAAACGATCGAAGATGCGAAGCACTACACGGGCTTGCCCGTGCTGGCTTCGATCCCGGTTTTGCTGACGCCTGCTGAAGCAGTCGCGATCCCCAGACGTCGAATGGCCTTGATGACTGCGGGCGTGGCGATCGCGTTAGTAGCAACCCCGATACTGGCTTTCGTCTTACGCATGACGCACGTGTTCGATAAGTTTCTGACGATGTAGTTCGGCGCGCACGCCTCTGGCGTGCCGGCACGCGGGACGCGTGCGAACCCACGGAGAAAATCATGTACACCCAATTTTACGGACTGAACGAGTTGCCCTTCGCGCTGACACCCGATCCGCGTTTCATCTATTTCACGCCTTCGCACACCGAAGTGATGGCCAACCTTCACTACGGCATTGAGAGCGGCAAAGGCCTGATCGTCGTGACCGGCGAAGTCGGCACCGGCAAGACGACCATGCTGCGCTGGGTGATGCAGCGGCTCGATCGCACCGTGATGGTCGCGTACATCTTCAACCCGCGTTTGTCGGCGACTGAGTTCTATCAGCACCTGGCGACACTGTTCGACATCCGCAATTGGGAAACGAAATCAGATCTGCTGTTCGAATTAGGCAAAGTGCTCGATTCGCGTCACAGCCGCGGCCTGCGTACGGTTTTGATCGTCGATGAGGCGCACGGCCTTTCGCCCGCGGTGCTGGAAGAGATTCGTTTGCTCTGCAACTTTGAATCAGACACGGCCAAGCAACTTCAGATCATTTTGACGGGTCAGCCGGAGTTGCGTGAGGTTCTGAATTATCCCGAACTGCGCCAGCTTAAGCAGCGCGTGGCTCTGCGTTGCGAAATCAAAGCGATGCCGAACGTCGAAGAGACTGCGCAGTACATCAAGTCGCGTTTGAGAGTCGCCGGCGCAACCCGCCCAGATATCTTTTCGCCGGGCGCGATCGATTACGTCTTTCGCTGCACGGCCGGAATTCCGCGCGCGATCAATAACCTGTGCGACAACGCCCTGCTGAACGGTTTTGCGGCCAGTGAAGAGATCATCAGTCGCGCGATCATTCAGGAAGTCGCGGAAACATTTGATGTGCTGCCGCGCATGGCGAAAGTCGAAGAGCGCGAATCTCCGGCGCGCGTCTTTCCCGCGGCCAGTCGTGCTGAGCTTTGGGCCGCTGGTAATAGCAACGGCAACGGCAACGGCAACGGAAACGGCGATTCGTCTTCTCATCACGAATCCCACGCCAGCGAATTCTCTTTAATCTCATCCGAAAGCGATCCGGACATCGTCTTCAACGAATCACCGCGCCGATTGTCAGAATCCCGACCCGTCGGGACGTCAGCCGGCGGGTTCGACTTTGATCGACGAAGTAAGCCGCGGAACCCACCCGCTTACGCGGGCGGCACTGACCCGTTCGGGAGGGGAAACAATGGGCAGAGTCTATGACGCGCTGAAGCGGGCCGAAACCGCGCCGCGCCAAACACCATCTTCAATCCAGCCGAACGGCAATTCGGGCAACGTGTCGTATCCGAACTTCTCCGGAAACGGACATGACCATCCGTGGGAACGCGCTGCGTTCACCGGAGCGCCGTCGGCATTCGATTCAGCGTCCACTGCGCACACGACAGAGGTAACCGGCGGGCCGGCACTCCCCGGCGGACCAACCTTACGTGATGCTGGGGCAACCTTGGGCGCTGTCGGATCGGCGCGCGCCGCTGAGTTCTCTTCGCGAGAAATCTTGGCCGCGCGCGTCGAACCACATCTCGTCGCGATCACCAGTCCGCGTTCCGCGGAGTGCGAACAGTTTCGTTCGTTGCGCACGCAGGTGTTGCAAGCGGGCGAGCGCGAAGGCAAGCGCGCGTTCGTAATCACCAGCGCGGGTATGGGCGAAGGCAAGACGCTGACAGCCCTGAACCTCGCTTGGCTGTTGGCGCAGACTGATGGCGCGAAAACTCTGATCATCGACGCTGATCTACGACAGCCTTGCGCGGCCGATTACTTCGGAATTGAAGCCGAACTTGGTTTGTCGGAAGTGCTGACCGGTGAAACAAAATTGATGCAAGCGATTGTGAAGCTCGAACCATCAGGTTTGCATCTGTTGCCCGGTGGAGCGGCGCGCGAAGATGTCGCGGAACTGCTTTCAGGCCCGCGCTTCGGCCGTTTGCTCGAAGAAGCGCGCAAGCTTTTCGATTACATCATTATCGATGCGCCGCCGCTGGGCGTGTTCACTGACGCGAATCTTCTCATCAATCGCGCCGACGCGGCCGTGCTGGTTGTGCGTGCTTCGGTCACGCGCTATTCGGTCGTCGAACGTCTGCTCGAAAGACTGCCGCGTGCTTCGCTGCTCGGCGTCGTGCTGAATCGCGCGGAAGTCACATCTGAGGACACGAGTTATTACTATCAGCCGCGTCACCAATCCCGACTCGTCGGGACTGAAGCGGCGGCTGAATCAGTCGCCGCGGAATCCGCAGGCGCGCCCGAGATGATCTACATCGAGGAGGAAGCAGTGTCGTGATTTACTCCCTCTCACTCTGGGAGAGGGCCCGGGTGAGGGCTTAGCGGCATAACAACAAATTTATTTTTCTTGTTTACCGTTACTAGGCCCTCACCCTAACCCTCTCCCAGAGGGAGAGGGAA
>DATLVM010000258.1:0-8111 GCA_035577445.1 Pyrinomonadaceae bacterium | reverse complement strand
CAACAGCAATGCGAAGCCGGCCACTGCCGTGGGAATTGCTGTCGGCAGAGAGATTGTCACGATCACCGCATTTCGTCCCCAGAAGTTATGGCGCGACAGCACGTACGCTGCGAACAATCCGAACAGAACATTGAATGCAGTCGCCCAAAAGCTGGTCACCATCGAGAGCTTCAAAGCGAAGATTGCCTCTGGCGCAACGAGCGATGACCAGAAGACGCCCAGCCCTTTGCTCGTGCCGTACACGAAGATCGAAAGCAGCGGCAGCAGCACTAACGGCAGCATGATGCCCAGCATCGCGCCGATGCTTAACGGCCGCGCCACATCAAAACCGCGCACGTGCCTGATGCTTCCGATCTTCATTTAGTCAGTTGCCACAGAGGCACACAGATGAAGCAAGGATTTAGCCGCGGATAAGCGCGGATAAGAAATGAATGCAACAAATCCAATTCAGTTTTCATATCTGCGTTCATCGGCGTTCATCCACGGCTAATTTCTTATTCTCTGTGTCTCTGCGCCTCTGTGGCTGATTACTTTCTTCTCTGCACCTGATCGCGAAAAACACCTTCGATGATTTCCGGATAAGCCCGCGCCCAGCCTCCAAAATAATCGACGGTAAACGAATACTTGATGGTTGCGAGTTCCTTGTTTTCCTGGGTCAGAGCGTCATTCGTACTGGATCGAAAATGATATTTGACAAAGGCCCGCTGCGCTTCGTCCGTCCAAAGGTATTGCATGAACGCATCGACGACCGGCCGATCGTTCGGCGACACATTTCGATCGACGACGACGGCTGGATGTTCGCTGAAGATCGTCGATTCCGGAATCACGATCTCGGCATCGACCTTGGCGTTGCCTTGCTTCATCAACAGCGCGTCGAGCTCGTAAGTAATCAGCGCGTCACCGTTGCCGAGTTCGAAAGTTGTGCGGGCTTCGCGCGCCGAGGCCGGCGTCGAAATCACGTTGCGCCAAACGCCCTGCAACGTTTGCAACGCCCTTGCTTGGTCCTGCGCGCCAGTTTGCTTTTCCGACTTCATCAATTCCGAGCCATAGATCGCGAGTACCGACCATTGCGCGCCTCCCGAACTGATCGGATCCGGATGGATCAGCTTGATGCCGGGCTTCGCAAGATCAGAGAAGTCATGAATGCCTTTCGGATTTCCTTTGCGCACCAGAATTACGAACGGAGTTTTGTTGACGATGCCCTTTTGCGGCAACAGGTGCCAATCAGACGTGACAAAGCCGCCTGACTTCAAACGATCGGCGTCGCGCTCGATGGAAAGGATTGCGACTTGCGCCTTCACGCCCTGCAGAATTTGATTTGTCACTTGCTCTGAGCCCGCGAATGAAGAAGTGAAGTGCACATCTTGACCGTGATCCTTTTTCCACTTCGCCGAGAATGCCGGATAGATGGCTTTCTCGAGAGACTCTTTCATGATCGAGAAACCGTAGAGCGTGATGTTGGTGCCGCCTCCACCTTCTGAACTCGGCTTCGGCAAGCACGCGCCGATGAAGAGCAGCGCGCCAAACATCGCCAGCAAAGCAAGTGGTGTTAGGCCGTGAAGTAATCGCCTTCGAACCATGAGAACACCTTTCTCATACACTGCACCGCAGCTCGGGGGACGACAATGATTTAGGGGTCGATTTAGCTTAAGCGTCTATAACATATTTTGCGGATTTGCGGAATGAAAGGTGCGGGGGGATTGGGAAGAGCTATTCGCGATTCGCTTCCAGGATTAGCTGGATCGCTTCGTTAAGATTCTCGCGAGTCTCCTCGATCGTTTCGCCTTGAGTGATGGCGCCGGGCAATTCAGCAACGTAACCGATATATCCGCCCTCTTCCACCTCTTCAAAGACTGTCGTTAATGTGAGCTCAGTCATGCGCGCATGATACTACTGACGACCAACTAGTGGGTAGTGTCTGAAATTTGAGGTAGTGGGGTAACTCTGTGCATATGAATCCGACATTATTTTTGGCCCAGAAAATCCTAGTGGTTCTGGGAGAATCGAATCACACGCTTGAAAGCCAGCTTGCGGCAAGTGAGATCGTCAAGCATCCGCTGTACCCCGGGATGGAAAGCGGTATAACGTCGCACATCTGGACGTTGAGAGACTTGCTTGCGACATAGGAGAAGAACCATGAAATACACAATCGTTGAGGGCAGTAACGTTAAGGAGTTGGTCGAGAAGGTGAATAAGGCAATCCAAGAAGGATGGAAGCCGCAGGGCGGCATGGCTTGCAAGGGCAGTGATTATGATCGCGTGTATCAGGCAATGGTTCGTTCATGAAAAACTCAATCCGATTCGCAGCCCAACAAATCCATCTGCACATCTTTACCCCACTACCAAATTTGAGGATGAGGTCAGTACCGGGAGCGGTAGCGACCGGGTAACATCCCGGCAAACAACATTCTCGCTAGGCTGCGACCCGGTCGCTACCGCTCCCGGTACCGACTCCATCAGTCAACGGCAAATTAAGGCACTATCAACTACTGCCTACTATTCGCATTACCGCACCAATCCGCGTTAATCTGCCCAACTTGAACATGAGCGAAGCTACTCTTGAACTTGACGAGCATCCGAAGCCGGAAGACTTTCGGGTCGTTCTCGATGGCGTGCGCAGTTTTAACCGCGCCCAGACTGGCAACGAACGACCGCGTCCGGTTGCGTACTATCTTCGCGACGAAGCCGGACAAATTGTCGGCGGCGTACAAGGCAATCTCTGGGGACGCTCGACGCACATCGATGCGCTTTGGGTTGACGACAATTACCGCGGCCGAGGGTATGGCGCGAAACTGATGAAGGCCATCGAAGATTACGCTGCGGCGCACGGTTATCCGCTGATCTACCTCGAGACGGCCAGCTTTCAAGCGCTTCCTTTTTATCAGTCGCTCGGCTATGACGTTTTTGGAGAGTTGGAAGAAATCAGCGCAGGTCACACATTATTTTTTCTGCGGAAAGAATTGCCGAAACAGAAACTCCACGATTCCATGCGCGAAGCTGCGGAGCAGCGGTAGAGCTAAGCCCAAGGCGAGGCTCTGCGAGCCTTGGGTGGTGGTCGTTAGTTATTTCAGAGCCGCGAAGCGGCGACAGAGAGTTAACGGGCAGACTGATCTATTGATGCCTTCGCCCCTTGCGGGGCTCAATCGCTCTACTTGGGTCGTAACCCCAAGGCTCGCGGAGCCTTGCCTTGGGCTTAGTTATGAACGCTGCTGACGCAGCTTCAGCTCTAATTCGAATGACCGCGACTAGCTCCGTCGATAGCTGAGTCAATATATCAATGTCGCTGAAACGGTTCTTCATATCCAAGAGCCTGCTGCAACCACCGGGCTGAAGCCGCGGTGTGAATGAGACCCTTCGAACATCAAACCGCATCATCAGCTGATAACTGCTTGTCGGTTCAAGTTAATGCATGTATCTTGCTTGTGGTAGTTCCCGCCCCGGGCTCTCCTCAAAAGAAATCGATTTTAGAGGTCAACCCATTGAAATATTGTCCGCGATGCAATTTTACTTTTGCCGACTTTCATCATGTCTGTGACTTCGACGGAGCTGAGCTAAGCAACGCTCCAGAGCCGCCGTCGCTTGGCCCACGACGATCACTTCTGCGCCGTTGCTTCAAGTCGCCGGTGCTCGTGGCAGTTGTGGGACTTTGCGCTGTCGTATCGAGCGCGTTCCTGATCGGCTATTTCGAAGTAGTCAATCAGCCGCAGCCGATAGCTCAAACCGAACCTTCATTGAAAATTCCGAGCACTGAAATCCCGGTCATAGCCGACTCCGGGTCGGCACAGCCGGCTAAGACGTCCGTCCCGCCAACGCGCAGCGCCGTTGCCCGCTCAAACAGAGCGACGAAGCAGGCCGCATCAAGTCGCACAATCGCACGCTTCAGCAAATCGCAGACGAAGAAAAACTTAGCGAAATCAGAACTCGTCCAAAACTCTAATCGTCAGGAAGTATCACAAGAAAAAGATCCGATGCTCACTGCCATGCTGAAGACTACGTGGCGCCTACTGAAGAAGCCGTTCAAGTTTTAGCGAGCAGCCGGCCAGCGCTCCATCTTAAAAACGAGTTGTCTGGCGGGCTTATTGCCGTTCGCAGGAAACATGATGGTCGCTTCCAGATATCTTTCGATTCCTGCTCCCATCGGAAAGAGTTCCGCACGTTCGCGGCGGGCCCGAATTCAATCCCCCGGTCATCGAGCGACACTGCCACCCAGCGGGAGCCTTCGCTGCCTCCGCCGAATTCACCATCCTTCAGTTCAAAGCGGGTGGTATCTGTGACTTTGGCGAGAGTGGCGTCGGCAAAGCTATCGACTGCCAAAGTTGAGTCTTTCTCGAATCGGTAACGCTCGAAAAAGGGTTTGTCGACGTCGCCAGTGCCACGCCAGGTTCCTTCAATCCAACGCAGTTTTTGCAGATCGGGGGTAGTTAGCTTCGCCGGCTTTTGAGAGGTGTTTTGACCAGCGGAGCGGTTGGCACAGCCCAGACCGAGAGCCAAAGCTGAGACGACGATCAGAATTGTCTGCTTAAAATTCATGAAGACATGATAGATCGATTGAGTCGAATCGCGGAGTGCGCAGAAAAGCGGTGTCGCGCTCTCAAGCAAGATCAATACGACGATGATCTTGGTTTGAATCGGCCTACGTGGGCCAGGCATGTTAGGATAACTGCTAATTTTTTACGGAGCTAATACGCATTGTTTGGCAGATGGATGCGTGCGCGCGAGATTGCGCACACCAAAAAAGACAACAACCGCATCGTGCGGCCGTTCGCGTGGGGAACCGAGTTCATCACCGAGCACGTTAACGGTGACGATCCGCGCCATTTGTTTCGCGAACACTCTGCGCGAGCAATGGCCAACAGCGCAGAGTTCTACGCGCTCCCAGAGATAGATAACTACCGCCTCGAAGGCGATCATCTGACCTGGACCAGCGCCGTTCATACCCCTTCGCCGGAAAACAACACGGTCCACGCGCGACTGTTCACGCCAAAAAAGGAACGCAAAAACAAACCACGCGCGGCGGTGGTCGTGTTGCCGCAGTGGAATGCGCAACCGGACAGTCACGTCGAAGCGTGCCGCATCTTTAACCGGCTGGGCATGACGGCGCTGCGGCTGACTCTGCCTTATCATCAGGAGCGTAAACCGGCGGACATCGAACGCGCCGAATATCTCGTCAGCTCAAACATCGGTCGCACGATTCAATCGATGCGCCAAGCCGTGCTCGACACGCGTGCCGCCGTGCGCTGGCTGAAACAACAAGGCTTCGAGAGAATTGGAATCCTCGGCACCAGCATTGGCTCGTGTACCGCGTTTCTCGCGTTCGCGCATGACCCGGACATCAACGTCGGCACGTTCAATCACGTGTCGGGTTACGTCGCCGACGTGGTCTGGCAGGGAATCTCGACGCAGCACGTCAGGCAAGGAATCGAAACGCATTTGACGGTGGAAGAGCTACGCGAGTTCTGGAGTCCGATTAGTCCGGTGCCTTTCATTTCGCGCTTGCTGAAGATGAAGCCAAGAGCGATCCGCTTCATCGCGGCGAAGTACGATCTGACATTCCCGGTCGACCTTTCGCGCCAGGTGATTGATGAAGTGCGTTCGCTCGGAATCGATCTCGATGTGGTGTGGTTGCCGTGCGGTCACTACACGACTGCGGAAATGCCTTGGAAGGCGATCGACGCATGGAAGATCGCGACCTTCATGCGTAAGCATCTCTAGAATCTTGTGACGCATGCAACTTGTCCCCTCCTCAAGAGTCACCGATGCTGACTCACTAATTCAACAACACGAACGGCTGCTCTTTCTCCGCGCCTATCCACCGAACGCACGCACCCTCAAGCAGGTCGAAGCTCAACTCAAGAAAATCGAAAAGAGCGTCGAAAGACTGTGGAAAGCAGACGCCGATCTTTCCCCTTTAGACGATCCGGAAGTCTCAGGCATCGTCGACACAAGCGTCACAAGTAATTTCAGTTATGCGTTGGTGCGTTGGCTGGCGCGTAAGTATCCGCGTCAGGTTTCTATCGATTGGGACTGGTTTGAAGAAGATGACCGTTTCGGCGCCACGATGCCACGCTTCCTGCCGCTGCTCGAAGAGGATGCGATGGTCGAAGCGCACGTGCCGTATCGCGAATGGCTCGAGGCAGCGAAGGGTCGTAAGAATGAAGTCGCCTGGATCATTGAGCAGTTTGAATCGCTGCGCCTGGCCGACAAGCGGAAGGCCGAGTTATACGATTCACTGAAGCTTCACATCACCTGGCAGTTTGGCGCGCGCTCGTCACGCACGGAAATGAAACTGCCGGTGCGGAAGATCTTCTTTCACGACCAACCGTTGATTAAGCGCCGCGATGTCTCGCTGGTAAGCGAAATGAATTCGCCGTCGATTCGAGTCGAAAGACTTTCCATTTCAGCAGGCGAGCGAATTCTGGATCTCGCGCGCGAGACTTCCGCCGTACGTTATCGCGAGCTACACGGATTCACTTACGGCGATTCAAAGCGCGTACTCAAGGCCGAGCTCGGCCGCGGTGTTCAGGCATTTGTGATGGGCGTCGCGCCTGAGAATCGCCTGCCGCTGCGCGCTTATCACGCGGCAATCATTTTCAAGAATGGGGTTGCCGTCGCTTATTTTGAAGGCCTGTCGTTGTGCGAACGCATGGAGAGCGGCTTCAATCTCTATTACACGTTTCGCGATGGCGAGACGGCCTGGCTGTACGCGCGCATCCTTCACTTGATGCGACAACTGCTCGGCGTGACTGTCATCTCAATCGATCCGTATCAGGTGGGACACGAGAACGAGGAAGGCATTGAATCGGGCGCATTCTGGTTCTATCGGAAGCTTGGTTTTCGTCCCGTCCAGCCGGAGCTGATGAAACTCACTGTGGCTGAAGAGAAGAAGATGGCGACCAGCCGCGACTATCGTTCGTCTGCACAAACGCTGCGCCGGCTGGCGGCCGGTCACATGATTTTCGAACTCTCTTCCCAGAAAACGCGTGGCGAGTGGGATCGATTTACCGCGCGCAAGCTCGGACTTGCTGTGCAAAAAAGAATGGCGCGCGATTTCGGAAGTGATCCGGACGCAATTCGCGAGGCTTCATTATCGCTAATCACGCGAGCGCTCTCGATCAAACCAAGTACCTGGAGCGATGCTGAGAAGGCAGCACTCGCAAATCTTGCGCTGCCGATTGCGATGATTCCGGATCTCAATCGGTGGGACAATTCACAGAAACAACTCGCCGTTCAGGTCATTCGTGCTAAGGCCGGAAACAACGAAGCGCGCTGCCTAAAGCTCATGCAGACGCATGCCGCTCTCAGGCGCGCGCTAATTCGTGTGGGCTCGTGAAGCTTTATATCGGCGCGATGTCCAGCGCGTTATATAACGGCTTGTAAAGCTCGTTGTAATGACGAATCGAAACGTCTAAAGCGTCCGGCAACTGCTCAACGTCGGACGGATTTACGACCAGATTGACGTTGTGCAGAAAAGCGGCGTGCAAGTCCATTGTGCGGACACCCGACGTCAAGTAAACAAAGAAAAGCCGGCGCCGCTCAGTAGGACGCAGCAAACGAACTTCGCGCGTGATAAATGCGACCCCCTGCTCCACCGGATCGAAGTTCGCATCAAGCACAATCACGTCCATTCGCTCTTCACGCATGCGACCGAGGCCTTGCGCCATATTCTCAGCAATGAAAACATCGTAACCGTGCTTCGCCAATGATTCGGCAATCGTTTCGCGATAGGCCGGACTGCTGCACACCAAAGCCTTGCGACGATCCCATGCGGGCCGGTTACGACCTGTGCTCGGCCGGCTGTCGGTGTGTCGCAACGCTTCGGCAAGAAGTCTCGCGATATCACTCAAACCGGCGGCGGAGTCAGATAACGTTGCGGATTCCGGCTTTTCGATTTCGACGCTGAATCGCGGGGCAGTCTCAGGCTTGGCGAAGGAATTCGCCGCTAGCGGAGCTTCACTTGGCTCAACCTGTGGCATTGCGGGTTCCGCATCGTGGCCATTGTTGGACGGAGGCTGCGCGTTGATACTCGCCTGACATTTTGGGCACCGCACAGTGAAAGCCCGCGCCGGGACTTTGGCGTCGTCCAATTGCAGACGCGCATTACATTGTGAACA
>DATLVM010000257.1:0-7968 GCA_035577445.1 Pyrinomonadaceae bacterium | reverse complement strand
ACGCGTCTGCTCATCTACGCTGCGCAACTGATCGCAAACGGGATCGCGCCGACGCGTGCAGCCGAAGTTGCGATGTGCTCGCCCATCACGGACGACCGCGACCTCCAGCGCAGTATCAGAGAGATTGTGACGACGGTGATCTAGCATGTCGATGGTTTTCAACGGTTGTCTGGATATGCCGGTTTCTTTGGTCAAGCACACGTAAGCGTCTATACTCACCCCGAAGGAATAATGCTATGCGCACAAAAGTCTCCGAACAAGGTATTGTGATTCCCAAAGAACTCCTTGAGGGGATAACTGAAGTGGACATCTACAAACACAACGGCCTCATTGTTGTCACGCCTGTTGGCAAAGAAGATCCCATCTATGACATTGGCAAGAATCCGGTCAAGCTGGGCATCACCGATGCGTCGGAGAATCTGGACAAATATATCTATGGTGATGAATGACCCCCTCTTTCTTGACGCCAACTTTGTAATCGCCCTTGAAGTCTCAGACGACCAACACTACAACGAAGCCACTCACCACTGGAAAAATCTGATTGAGACACCTCTCTCTTTGGTAACGACGTCCTATGTCTTCGATGAGGTCGTAACTTACCTCAATACCCGACATCAACACGACAAGGCCGTCAAAGTCGGAAACAATCTGCTCAACGCAGCGAATATTGAAGTGATTCAAGTTGACGAATCATTGTTCTACGAGGCGTGGAGTTACCTGGAACAACACGCCGACAAGACCTATTCACTGACTGACTGCGTTTCCTTCGTCCTGATGAAGCGGCTTGGAATTACGGAAGCGTTGACGTTCGACAAGCATTTCGTGCAAGCGGGATTTACCAAGCTGCCGAAATAAACTCTCGCATGAAAGAAGAGCAAGACAAATCGAGGACGATGCCTGGACTTCAAGACGTTCCTGAGGGATCTCTCGAAAGCGAGATCGGCGAGCATCTCCGGGCGGTAAAAAACCCGACCGAGCGCCGCACAGTCTCTCGTCTGCTGCGCAATCTAAGTCACCTCCCTCTCGATCATACCCGTGCGGCTTTGGAAACGAGCGCGACGCTTGCGGCGGTTTCGCTGCGAGCTTCGATTGAATTCCTTCGTGCGGCGCCGGATGTGGCGAAGTTGCTTGAGCCGGCAGAGTTGCGCGCATGGGGTGAACTCGGCCGGCGGCTGACGATGTCAGATGTTGAATCCGGCCTCGCGTTCTTCACGGCAGGTGTCGGCGAGTTTGCGAAGGTGCCATCCGCGGTTCGACCCTTTGTTTTTCAAGTTTGCGCCCGTCAGATGATTCTGTCGGCGACCACAGCGGCCGGGACCTTTCGCGATGCGCCGGCGCTTACCGCAGTCGTTAGTGACGTTGAAGTGTCCCGCACAATTTATGCCGTGGCGGCTTCCATAGCCCGACGCTCCGCAAAGCACAGCGCAGAGTTCCTGAGTGCGACGCCCGCGGTTGTCGCCGTTCTCGAAAAACAATCGACTTCGTTTAGCGGAGGGCTACTGCCCTCCGGCTCAGGATCACCGGCGGGCGGTAGCCGGCCTCTAAACGATTCGCTAGTAACGACAGCAATCGATCTCGTTAAGGCATTTGCCGAGAGCGCCGGCGGCATTGCCGCAGATGCCTGGGCTTCGCTGCCCATGGCGACGGAAAAGCTCAACTCCGAACAATCTCTGCGATTGATGAAACGCTCGATGGATTTTCTCGAGCGCGGCGGAGCGGCCGCTTTGCATGTGCTGATCGCAGGTGGCGAGGTGCTGCGGACGCTGCCGGATTGTTTCAATGATTGGATTGACCTGCTGTGGACGATTGCACCTCATGGAAACGCGGGGCTGGTCGCTTTCATTAGGTCGAGTCCAAGCTTCTTTCAGAACATCGCCGCAAGCAATGCGACAACGGATGCAACGATACTCGCCCAACGGATCATTGTGCTGACGCGCGATGTCGCGCGCGTCGATGCCGAAAGCTCACTCGCATGCATACGCGTCAGCGCCAAAGCGCTGCGCACCGTCTCAATCGAGCAATTCGAAAATTGGGCCCGCGCCGGATTGATCGTTGGCGATACCCGCGCGCGCCGAAGTTATTACTCGTTGGAGACTCGCACCAGCAATGAAGCCTTGCGCGCCGGCGATAGCAACGGCGTGTCGCTCGAATCGATTCAGCCTTTGCTGCGCTTGTACGTTGAAGGTTTGACTGGACGCGCAGTCGAAATCGCGCCGCTTGCGGCCGTCCCGGTTGAGGCGCGCATTGGCGATGGCCGCACCATCCATCTTCCGTCAGCGGTCGCTGAGTTCGGCGAGGAAGAACTTGACTTTCGCTTGTACAAGGTTCTCGCGGCTCATGCGGCAGGACAGATTGAGTTCGGAACGTACGAGCGAGACACCGATGATTTGCGCGCGGCGTTTGCGTCGCTCGCTGAGTTGTACGATCCAGCGAGACAGGACGAACGCGCAGCGTTTGCGGACGACGGATATGTACCAGAGCTGTCTACCGAAACGAGCCGCCCGCTTCAAACGGATTCACTCCCTCCCCCACTGGGGGAGGGTCGGGGTGAGGGTTTAGGCGCAGCTAGTCCCTCACCCCCTACCCCTCTCCCAATGGGAGAGGGGCTGCGAAGCCTCGATTATCGACAGGTCATAAGTCTGTTTCCCATCCCCGCGCTCGCGCGCCGCATCTTCGGCACGGTCGAGAATGGCCGTATCGATCGACGTTTGCGCAGAACCTATCGCGGCCTGAATCGCGATCTTGATTTGATTCGCGCGCACCTGAGAAGTCGCCGGCCGAAAATTGTTGATTTGCCTCCGGCGCTCGTGCCCTTCGAACTGCTGTTTCAAATCACAATGCTCGGTGGCGCGCTTGATGACGCACGCGAGTTCTATCGCCAGGTTGTCTCGGAACTGGAAACAATTGTCCCCGAATATCTCAACGATCCGAGCGCGACCGTCGCGGACACTTTGATGGCGACCAGCCGCATTTACGAACTTTTCCAATCAATTTCAATGGAAGATTCCGAGCGGCAGATCGAAGTGCCGGACGAACAGCAGCAGGAAGATGCCAGCAAACTGGCCGAAGAGATGCTCGCGCAGAGCGAACGTGACCGCGAGCCGCAGCGTCGTGACGCGCGCGAATTGTTCAATGCGTGGAACTCAGAAGCTGAAGGCGAATTCGACGAACTCGACGGCAGCGAAACGTGGAGCGAAGGCGAAACCCCGGAGCAAGGTTTGGAGGAAGGCGAAGTCGCATTCAATTACGACGAATGGGATCGCGAGCTGACCGACCATCGCGTTGGGTGGTGTCGCGTGATTGAAAAGAAAGTGAAGCGCGGCAATCGGGAGTTCGTTGACGAAACGCGCGAACGTTACAAGGGTGTTGTCTCTTCAATTCGTCATCAATTCCAACTGATGAAGCCTGAGAACCTGACCAAGATCGCGAATGAACTCGACGGCGAAGACTATGATCTGAACGCGGTCGTCGACTTTTTTGTCGATCGCCGCGCCGATGGTCAGCAGTCGGAACGCATCTACACGAAACGTCTGCGCCGGCGGCGCGATGTCGCAGTTTCGTTTCTGTTGGATCAGTCGTCATCGACTGCGCGCACCATTGGCCGCCATCCGCTGCAGCCTTACACGCATCCCGGCCGCCGCATTATCGAAATTGAAAAAGAAGGCCTGGTGTTGATGAGCGAAGCGCTCGAAGCCGTCGGCGACGTGTACTCGATCAACGGCTTCACCTCCGAAGGACGCCGCAACGTGAAGTTTTATGTGATGAAAGATTTCGATGAGCATTACTCGGACGAGGTGATGCGGCGCATCGGCGGCATTACTTATCAGAACAACACGCGACTGGGCGCCGCGATTCGCCATGCAACGGCGAAACTCGAAAAGCAGGAAGCGCGGACGCGACTTCTCATCGTGCTGTCTGACGGTCGTCCGTACGATCACGATTACGGCGACGCGCGTTACGCACGCGAAGACACGCGTGAAGCTCTGGTCAACGCGAAAACGCGCGGCATCACACCGTTCTGCATCACGATCGATCGTGAATCTGAATCAGAATTACGCGATCTGTACGGCGAGGTTGGTTACACGATCATCGATGATGTATTGAGTCTGCCGGAGAGACTGCCGGGGATTTATCGAAGGTTGACGACCTAAGTCGGTTGCCGGAAAGAAGGACTATGCGGTGCTCCGTCAGGCCTCGACATGCGAATTCAGCGTCAGAATGCGACCTTGATGACGAACTGAATCATCCTGGGCGGCGTCGTCGTGTAGGTTGATTTGCCAAAAGCCGGCGACTCAAGGATACGAACCGGGATACCGAAATTAGTTCGATTGAAGACGTTAAAGATCTCCGTGCGGGCTTGCAGCTTTAATCGGTCGTTGAAGTTCAAAAACTTGGTTATCGAAAGGTCAAAGTTAACCTGGCTCGGGGCGCGGAAGGTGTTGCGGCCCACGGAGCCATCCTGTCCAGCGCTGGCGAGCAGGTCAAGAGGGTTCGTTCCTGGCGCGAGTCTCAATTGAATGGCATCCGAACTGTCCCCCCTAATCAATCCCGCCGTAGTGTTAAGACGGTCGGTGAGGTTCCCGTCGCGGTTAGTGTCAAACGCGCTGTTGACCGTGAACGGCTGACCTGTCTGGGCGGTGACAATTCCCGCTAACTGCCACCCGCCAAGCCGCTTGCCCCCAAAATAAAACCAGTCCTTCGTGAAGTCCTTTACGAAATGAGTTACCGATCGGATGCGGACGTCGAAATTCGAAGAAGCGCGCTCAGACCTAACGAGGCTGTTCTGCGGCAGCGCGAAGGCACCCGCCGTGTCGAAGAAGTCTGACACGTCGTCAATGGCGTGCGAATAGGTAAAGGCAGTTCGAAACTGATACCGGTGCGCATACTGTTTACGTAGCTCGATCTGTAATGAGTTATAGCTCGACGAAGCGCTGCTTTCAAAGAGGGTTCGAGAAATTGCCAACTTTGTATTTGGCACAAACGTCTGCGGCGTCGCTAAACCACCGGTGAGTTGCGGAAAGGGTGCGGTCACTACCAGCGTCGGATCAGGCGAAAAACCACTGCGGTTGGCGCCCAGATTGGGCGTTGAAATGCGCAGGAGTTTGAGGCCACGCGTCCCCACGTAGGCGACCGAAAGCGCGTAGCTATCGCTCAGTTGCCGCTCGAGCGTGACGGCATACTGCAACGAGTAAGGATTGATCAAGTTCTTCTGCGGGAGCATGAGGTCGAGGCCGACAACCTTACTTGACCGGGCCAGGGCCGTAAGATAGGAGATCGCGTTCGTTGCCTGAAGGGTATTCAACGTACCGGGTACGATGCCTTCCGCTCGAGCGAGACTAGACGTGCTCGGGAAGCCGGCAACGTTTAGCGAGACAAAATTCGGAAAGGCGTTGCGCGATTCTCCCACGACGATACCCGGAAGCTCGCCCGAGTAGATTCCGAAGCCACCGCGCACAACGGTGCGATCATTGATCGTCCAGGCCACACCCGTGCGCGCATCGAGGTCGCGCTTGTCGCCGCCAAACGAAGTGCCGAAGTCAGCCGGGAAGGCCGAGACTATGGCGCTCACAATACTCTGGCAAACCGGCCGGATTCCCGCCGGGCCGGCGCGGACGCAATCCTCGATTCCCACCTGACCCTGTTCATTTAGCTTGTCCAGGTCGAAGGCATCTTCGAGCTTTCTCCCTTTTGTGCTGAGCCGGGTGAGGCGGTTAAAGCGCACGCCGAGGTTGATGTTCAGGTTGGGTCTCACTCTCCAGTCTTCCTGTGCGAAGAGGCTGATTTGCGTAAAGCGGATTCCAATCGTCGAGTTCGGATTCACCGCGAGAGTGTGAAAGAATCCGACCGGAAGGCCGGCGGCGGCGAGCGTCGAACCTGAAAAGACCTGCGGAGTGAGCGGCGTGCCGTCCGCCGAACTGGCAAAGAAATTCATCACTGGCGACGAAGTTCGCAAACCCCCGAAAACCGCCACCGGTGCGAAATTTCGATCGATTGCGCTGTTAATCAAAGTCTTCCTAAGGTCGACGCCAAAGGTGAAGATGTGGCCATGAGGGCCGGCGTAGGTGAAGGTGTCGGCTATCTGAACAAGTGTATTGGCCCGCGACTGGGGGAAGTGATTGACATCGACGCCGACAGGGCTAAAGCCCGCCATGACGATCTGTCCGAGAGGCCCGGTAATTTGCTCAGTCTGCGAGATACCGTGAAGCCCGAATACTGCGGGGGTTTCAAATGAAGGCCGACCGAGAGGCCTGGTAACGTTTAGGAGCAGCGGCGCATTAAGCAGGAACGGCCGGTCCGGGAAAGAAGCCGACGCGCGCAGGCGCGGGTCGCGCACCTCTTCAAAGATCAGGTTGGTGTGGCCAACTGAGAACCGGATCACGTCGCTGATTCGCCGAGTAAGGAGTCTGTTCAGATAGAAGGCGATGTTCTTGGCGCGCACATTGGGGCGCAACGATGAGGACAGCGCCTCGCCGGTCACGGGGACTATGCTCGTCTCTTGTGAGAAGTTATACCTCGCGGTCAGGTTGTCACCGTTGCTGGGCAAACTCCACGGCATCCTGCGCTTGCTTAAATCCGAATGGCCAAACTGATGTTCGAGCTTTACAGAGAGGCGAGTTGCCTTTGCGTCCGCCGGTAAGATTGCGGTGTGCGTGTTGAGCCCGTAGGGCCCAAGCGGGTTGTTGGGAAGCGGGTAAAAGCTGAAAACGGCGTCGCCGGACAGTGACGCTGGATAGAGTGGGACGGGCATCGGCAAGGGAAGCAGCAGGCCGGTAGCGCCCGAGTCGAACATCCCGCGTTGCTCAACCGTCGGGACAATGAAATGTGACTCCCGGCTGGCGCGCAACTTCAAACGTTCCACCGTGGCGAAGAAAGGAATGACGAGCTTCGGTATCTGGCCGCTCGCGGCCACGCCGAACTGGACTCGCGTCAGCGGGTTCTCGCCGCCGACCGGGTTTGGCGTCACTATCGGAACGCCATCAAGCAAGACTTTCTCTTTATCGCTCTGCCGCTCGAGTGCAAAGGAAGCAGGCAGGTTCCCGCTCCCCAAATCGTGATCGAAAAAATCGCGTGCGTTAAGGTGGTTGTCAGTAAAGAAGACATAAGCCGAACCATGAAACTCGGCTGAGCCCGACTTGGTGAGCGCGTTTACCTGACCGCCGATGTTGCGTCCGAAGCGCGCGTCGCCGAGCGCCGTGATGATCTGAAACTCGCTGATAGACTCGATGGACTGCGTCGCGAGCGCGACGAAGCCCTGACGGCGCGTGCCGATGTCTTCGTCGTTGTTGTCAGAGCCGTCAACTGTGAAGGTGTTCTCGCGACTGCGCAGGCCGTTGACTGAAAACTGCCCGGCGGTTCCCAGGTCGGGGCTCACCCCGGGACCGCGTGCGTTCGGTGTATCCGGCGGTGGCGCAACCCCAGGCGCCAGCAGAGCGAACGTGTCGAAGTTGCGCAGGCCTGAGACGGGCAGCGCCTCCATCAGGCGCGGCGAGAAAACGTGGCGACGCGTGGCCTCGGTCGTTTCGAGGAGAGAACCTTCCTCGCTGAAGGACTCCCCGTAAAGGACTATGACATCCGGCGGCGAATTACTGGCGGGGACCAGCATTGAGGTATCCTCATAACCTTCATGCGTAGCTGATATAACGAACCTGCGCTCGGTGCCCATTGGGATAAAGCAGAGGGTATATTGGCCAGTATTGTCCGTGACCGTCGTTGCGAGCGCGACTAATTGGTGGGCGTCCTCAATGACGCCCAGAACGGAGACGCGCGCGCTGCCGACGCCCTTATTCTTACTATTTTCAACGCGGCCCGTCCATCCGACCTTGCCACGATCGCAGCCGCCCTGGAGCTCGGGCAAGTTGTCCGCGGTGTGCTTGGGCTCGGTGCGGTAAAGGGCCACAATGATGTGGGGAGTCGCGGAGGATACGATGCGACGGCCTTTCATTGTCAGTTTGATTGGGTCGGGCTTTA
>DATLVM010000256.1:0-31427 GCA_035577445.1 Pyrinomonadaceae bacterium | reverse complement strand
CTTTGGTTGTCACGAGATACCATCCATCGTCTCGGAGGAAGTTTGAGGACCTCACGAACTTTCACGGTGCGCAGATAATAAGGTACGCCGCGTGGAAATCAAACAGTCATAAATGTCTAAGTTGACGCAGTCGCGCGAACTCATTCAACTCATCACTCAAAACTCCTCATTGATATTGCCGCTCGCGTCCAACCATTTGTTGGGTAGCGTCACGCAATTAAAGAAGTTTTTTGAATTGTTGGATGGTCAGCCCAGCGTCGCGGGCAATGCCGCCCATGGTGAAAGCATTCACCGGATTGTGTCGAGGAATCGTCACGATGCGAACACCGTCCGACATGACAACGTGTTTGCCTTGGCGCACGACGCGAAAGCCGGCCTTTTCCAGAGCGCGCACCGCATCGAGGTGATTGACGCCGGGAATCTTCGGCACGTCACACCGCCACCCTTACCTCACGGACATCCTGGCCTTTGACGAGGTCGTCTACGGCAGCCAGGTACTCGCGAATGGCGTCTTGAATGTTTGCGAGCGCTTCGTCTTCAGTGGCGCCTTGAGACCAACAACCGGGCAGGCCGGGACAAGAAACGCTGAAGCCTTCCTCCGATTCGTGCACGACAACTTTGTAATCCATGTTGACCTCCGACGCGATTATACGCCGAGCAATATTTGAAGAGCCATCCAACGCCTGAGTTGATGCAGCGGCGAATTCAATTCATCCCGCCTTCATCATTCATCCTTGCAGTTCAGCTCTCGCCGCCGTTCAACGAGTTGTTCAGCGGCCTTATGCAGAAGACAGCGGATGTTTCACCAGAACGTCTCGGACATCGCGCAACAGTCTTTTCACATCTGCTTTCGTGAGATTCGGTTTATTATGAGCCGCATCGTTGCCGATAGCACCCAACGATTCAATGTGCTTCATTTCTGTGACATTGATTCGTTTCGCTTTATAAAGGCCATCTTTGAAATCATTTAGAGTGGGCCGCGGTTTCGTCGGCGAACAACCGACGAACTGACACCAACTATTCAAGTGTTGCTCAAGGACGGCACGGCCGAGAACGCCAGCCGCTAAGAAGTATCCCTCCGATAGCAGATAGTCAGCTTGTTCGAGCAGGTTTTCAAAAGCCTCCGCTCGGATGAGATCCTCGACGGTAACAAGCATACCGCTCATGATTTGGTCGGCAATTCCTTCAAGTGTACCGAGCATTCGTTTAGCGACCGCTGGTTTGTTGGATTTATCGGCAAAGTCGGGCTTCCATTGTTCGCCAGCGTCCCCAAGCATTCGCAGTAAATTCAAACAGCCCGCTTGCCACCTTGCGAAAGCCTGCAAATCGACCGCTCGAGGCCGACCGAGCGGGTAGCCTACGCCACGAGCGCCAGCATCGAATTCGGTACTCAGCACACCTTTGCCTTCTCCGATGAGTGAGTCAACATTGTCCTGCAAAAGAGAGATGTTCATAAGGCGCTGTGGCCGCCGACCGTCAGAGTTGACCAGGCTGCGCTTTGCCATCCAACCTTCGCCGTACCAAGTTTCATGCGAAACCCGCCCCCGCCGCTCCGGTGCAATGAGTTGTTGGGCGACAACCCAAGTTAACGAACTCCGTCTGCTAACGCAGCAACGATTTGCTGGACATCGTCGATAGAGAGCGCAAGGTGATAGTCATACCTAACGCGTTTCTGGTCGACGTCACGAACGTATGGAACGGAGATTCGCACAGCCTTTGAACTTCCGTCCCAAGCGATTTTTGGGTTTGATTTTTCAAACATTAGGGCAGCCCCGTGGTCTGCCCGAGATCCGCGTCGTAATAGTTGCATTTAATTTGCTCCTTTAGTCTTAAGGTTTGATAGTTAAGTAGATCAATAAAACGAACAGTGTTGTCGCCCAACCTGTATTAGACACCAAAAGTGGCACAAAAGAATACCGGCGCGAAACACAAAAGGCAGGTCATTGCTGACCTGCCCTTTTAGTGCGTTGACTGGCTTTACGTCGGGGCCTATCTCCGCACACCTAACAACGGCCTCGGCTCGACCGCCTCGACTCTGACTCGAGCGTCGAGAATTACCGCGCCGCTTTCCTGCACCACGAAAGGATTGAGATCGAGCTCGGCGATCTGCGGAAGGTCCTCGACCATCGCGCTCACTCGCAGCAGCGCATCTTCCAAAGCAGGAACATCGTAAGCGGGCCCGCCGCGGAATTTGTTCAGCAGCGGGTAAGTCTTCAGACTGCGAACCATTTCACTGGCGTCTTCTTTCGACAGAGGCGTCAGGCGAATCGACACGTCGCGGAGCAACTCGACTTTCACGCCACCGGCGCCGCAAGCCACCACCGGACCAAACTGCGGATCGTTAACCACGCCGACCAGCATCTCGACGCCACTCTCCGCCATTCGCTGTATTACGTATCCAGTCGGAGCGTTCCCTTCCAACGCGAGCTTCACCATCATGTCGTTCGCGGCCGTGCGAACTTCCTCAGCGCCGCGTAAATTGAGCCGAACCCCACCGGCTTCGGTCTTGTGCAGAACTCCTGTCGCGATCACCTTCAGAGCTACCGCGCAATTCATCTTCTCGGCGATTTCAGCAGCAGCGTCGGGCGTGTCTGCGATGGCTTGCTTGACTAGCGGCAAGCGGTAACAGGACAGAAGCGTGGCCGTCTCTTGCGGAGTCAACCAGCCTTCGCCGCGTTGCAAAGCCGAAGCGACAACCGATGCCGCTTCGTCACGGCGCAAGTCGTCGAACTTTGCCAAAGTCGGCTCAGGCCTTTCACGCCATTGCGCATAACGCCAGGCGCGGGCCAGAGCGATCGCCGCGGTTTCAGGGAATTTGTAGGAAGGAATGTTCTTCGATTTCACAATCTCAGGCGCGGGGTCGGCCTGGAGGAAAACAGTCATTACTGGTTTGTCGATTTTCGCGCGCTCAATGGCGGCCACGGCGGCGCGCGCGACATCTTCGGCTCGCGTCACCAGCGGCGGCGTGAAGCAAACGATTAGAGAGTCGATGTTCGGATCGGCGGCCATAGCTTCAATGGTGCGTTCGTATTGTTCCGCGCCTGCCGAAGCGATCATGTCGACAGGATTTCCAACACCCGCGCCCGGAGCCAGGAACGATCGCAGTTTCTCACGGGTTGCTTCAGCCAGCAGCGGGACTTCCAGACCGCGAGCTTCGCAGGCATCAGCACAGAGAATTCCTGGACCACCGGCATTCGTGATGATGCCGACGCGCTTGCCTTTGGGCAGTGGTTGATTTACGAGCAGCGCCGCAACGTCGAACAGCTCTTCCAAAGTGTCCGTGCGAATCACGCCTGATTGGCGGAACAGCGCATTCACCGTTACGTCAGAAGCCGCGAGCAGTGCGCCCGTGTGCGATGAAGTGGCGCGCGCGCCGGCGGCTGAGCGGCCGCTCTTTACGACGACGATTGGTTTCTTGCGACCTACGCGTCGGGCAATCTTCGAAAATTTCTTCGGATTACCGAACGACTCGAGATAGAGAAGGATGACATCGGTATTCGGATCCGATTCCCAGTAGCGCAGCAAATCGTTTCCTGAGATGTCTGCTTTGTTTCCGACTGAGACGAACGTCGAGATGCCCAGACCAAGCGAGTTCGCCAACTCGATAATTGCCAAACCCAGAGCGCCACTCTGCGACGAGAATCCGACGCGGCCTCCCGGCGGCATGCCGGGGGCGAATGTGGCATCCATGCGCACATCCGGATCAGCGTTGATGATGCCCATGCAGTTTGGACCAATCAGCCGCATGCCGGCGGCGCGACAGACCTGAATCATCTCAGCCTGCTTGGCCTGGCCCTCTTTACCCACTTCCCCGAAGCCGGCGGAAATCACCACCAGCGCTTTCACGCCTTTGCGTCCGCAAGCTTTGAGGGCTTCGATTACGAATTTCTCTTGCACGACGATCACGGCGAGATCGACCGGGCCAGGAATGTCTTCGACCGTCTTGTAAGCGGGCACTGATTGCACGACATCGGTGGTCGGGTTGACGGGATAGACAGGTCCGGCAAAGCCGTAGGTGAGCAAATTATGAAAAAGTTCACCACTGATCGTGCGCCGCTTTTTCGAGGCGCCGATCACCGCGATCGAGCGCGGGTTGAAAAAGAGTTTTAGAGCATTAACAGCCGCGATCGATTCGCGCCGTTCAAAACGCTCGACTGCTTCACTGCTAAAGGAAGTCGGCAGCGTCACTTGTAATTGACCGGCGCTGGCGTGGACTTCAATCGGGAAACCCGATTCGCGGAATACGTGCAACATCGGGTGATTCGAGGCAGATACTTCGGCTTCGAACGTCTGGATTCCGTTGACTACGGCAACTTCCGCTAATTGACCCAGCAGAATTGTTCCCAGGCCGCGCCCCTGAAAATCATCGGCGATGGTGAACGCGACTTCGGCGCGATGTTCGTCGATGCCCGCATAAAACGCATGACCGACGACGCGCTGCTCGGGCCCGCCGAGCGCGATCAGGCCGAACGTGTGATCGAGATTCGTTTCGCGCCGGGCTTCGGCCGCGAGCGCGCTGCCGCTGGCCAGCGACAAAAAACGCAGCCAGCGCGATTCCTCTGATAACGATTCGAACAGAGCGCACAAAGCGTCGTTGTCGTCGGGGTGCATCTCGCGCACGCGGACGGTCGACCCGTCGCGCAACACCACGTCGCCGGGGCTGTGCGGGGACGTCATCGCGCAAGCGTCGCCATTTTGTGGTAGTGGTTTTTCGGTGGTTGCCAGGATTGGTGTCAAGGTAGTTCCTAAAGTCTGTTTGTCGATTCTCTGCATGTGATTTTGCTCTCTCTTCGATCGTTCGATCGAATGTTCTAAAACCGCGCAACCAATGTGCCGCGGGAATCGCTTAACGCAGTCTTGATCAGCCGGCTCCCGGCTGCGAAAACTTTCCCAAATTATGTGGGAAAGCGCCCATCAAAGCTTCGGCCGCACGTTCAGAAACCACGATAAGTCGCCCAAAAAGGAACGATTTCTTTCAGCATGAGCAGGAATAAGTGTTGCAGTTACCCCGCCGGCGGTGTCAATCCAATGGCTACTGATGGCGATGGCCAAATGACGCGACGCGCGTTCTGTAACGGCGCGATGCTGACGTCTGCCGTAGTAGTACTTCTCGCAAATGACGCCAGGAGTCAGAAGCAAGCACCGGGAGAGACGCTGCTCGCCTATCCGCCGCAAAAGATCGAAGGCGCGGCAGAGTTAATAGCGGGGTCGTATATCTATTTCGATTATCCAAAGCCGGGTGACGGGGCGGTGCTCATTCACACGACCGAAGGCCAGTACCTCGCTTTCAGTCGCAAGTGCGCACACTTCGGATGCACGGTCGATTACGACAAATCTCGTCGTTGTCTGGTGTGTCCGTGTCACCGGGGCGTTTACGATTCGCGAAACGGCTCCGTGGTTTTTGGGCCGCCGCCTCGCCCACTCGATCAAATCGTTCTCCAAATACGTGCAGGCGGAGAAGTCTGGGCCGTCGGCAAACATCTCGGCGGCGATACAAACGTCTAGCGCGGTTTTGCACTAGATGATTAATGGAGGTTACTCAATCATGAAACGCACTTTTCTCGTAGTCTTCGCATTGCTGGTTATGGCGTGCGCGGGCTTGATGACGAGCGCCAACGCGCAGAAAGCGCGCCCCGCGATTACGGCTGTGCCGGTTGGACAACAGCCGCTGTACAGCGATTACCGAGGCGTTCGCCTTGGGATGACGCCGCAGGAAGTTCGCGCCAAGCTCGGCGATCCGGTTTTGAAGGATGAAGAGCTGGACTACTTTGTTTTTGCCGACAACGTCACTGCGCAGATCGCTTACGATGCCGCACACAAAGCGAAAGCCATTTCAATAGACTATCCGGGTGGTGTTGGCGCTCCGGATTACAAGGCCGTGGTCGGAAACGAAATGGACACCAGGCCGGACGGTTCGATGTTCAAGTTGATCAGGTACGAGTCGCTCGGCTTCTGGGTTTCGTATAACCGCACTGCCGGGCCAACCGTGATTGTGACTATCACGATCCAAAAAATTCTGGTCTAAGTCTCGCGGTGACAAATATGGAAAACAAATATTTCTACTCGACGGAAGTCGAGT
Organism: Pyrinomonadaceae bacterium; assembly: GCA_035577445.1. GTDB lineage: Bacteria > Acidobacteriota > Blastocatellia > Pyrinomonadales > Pyrinomonadaceae > UBA11740. The sequence goes on along the minus strand of DATLVM010000256.1, from coordinate 25,348 downwards.
GGACGAAAGAGCGCGAGGGCAACTTATGCGGATCGGTACTCCCGTGTCTGCACGTTGACGCCCCGCCGGAATTCAAAGGCCACGAAGGATCATGGACACCTGAGCATCTGTTTGTCGGCGCGGTGAATTCGTGTTTCATGACGACGTTCCTGGCGATTGCAGAGAATTCAAAGCTCGACTTCGTCAGCTTTAAGGCCGCGGCCGACGGCAAGCTGGAGAAGATCGAAGGTCAGGGATTCCAAATGACGGAATTGACTCTGCGACCGAAGCTCGTGATCGCGAATGCGCGCGATGCTGAACGCGCCTCGCGGATTCTCGAGAAGTCAGAGAAGCACTGCTTGATCTCAAACTCAATCAAAGCGGCTGTTCACCTCAAGCCGGAGATCGAAGTCGCTGAACTCGTCGTGTAAATCGATAACGTACTTACTAGTTAGTGGACCTTAGAAGTGGCCACGCGCTCACGCGAGCCGCCACTTCAACCTGGAAAATCGATAAGAGATGCGAGTACTTGGATTCCTCATCGTTGCGTTCTTCATGATTCTCGGCGTCATTGGCCTGCTCGCGCCACACAGGCTTTTTGCGATCGCACAGTTCACGACTACACCGACGGGGTTGTACGTGGTGGCCGCAGTTCGTCTGGGGATCGGAGCGGTGCTGTTGGGAGTGGCATCGCGCTCGAAGTTTCCGACGATCCTGCGCGTGCTCGGCGTGCTCGCCCTGCTCGGTGGCATCGCCACTTTGTTTCTCGGGAGCGAGCGCGCACATGCGATTGTAAATTGGATCGAGACGTTTGGAACGGTTCTGGTTCGCGGCTTCGGCGTCTTTGCCTTGCTAATGGGCAGCTTTATCGCCTATGCGATTAGCGGCAAAGAAGTGACGGCCAGGCGTTAACACCGACCGTTTGAAACGCTAACGTTAGAGATTTGAAACGCACTGGGGCGCCATACGTTCTATTCTTTGGCAAACCATTGCTGGAGGTATCGAATGCAAACGACTACAACTGTAGAGAACGGAAAGAGCACCGGAATTAAGTTAGCTCATTTGGCGGCGAAGGCTGCTGAAGGAAAAGTGATTGCGGAAGATTTGGTTGAACTAGGGAAGCGCAAGGCGCAGCGGCTGGTCCGCGACGGATATGAAATGGGCGAGGATTATCTCGATGAGGGACGCCGCTACATTAAACATAATCCGTGGCAATCAGTTGGGGCGGCGCTAGGTGTAGGATTGGCGCTGGGGTTCTTCGCTGGATTCTTGACCCGACGGCGCTAAGACCACAGCGCAGGATTTTCGCCGCGGGCGATTTGAATTAAACCGGGCGACTAATGCGGTAAATCTTGAAAGGATAAGCCGCGCGGCCTTCTCGATCACGGTAACCGCTGAAGTAAATGTAGCGGCCATCGCGCGACCAAACCGGATCAAGCGCGAGCACGTCTGAAGCCGTCAGGCGTGTTCGCGCTTTCGTTTTCAAGTTATAGAGATGCGCTTATTGATTCGCAGCAACGCCGGTTCATGCCACCGCGTTTTTCAGCATCTGAGGAACCTCTTCACCCGCTTCCTGCAACTTCTTCAATCGCTGATGCCCCAGGATGGCGGCCCCGAGCGCGGTCGTGTATTGCACCATGTCGCCCTCAGGCACATTTACTTCTGCATCCAGCTTTTCGCGCACGACGCGCGCCATCGTCCCGAAGCGAAGGATGCCGCCGATGAGAGTGTATTCCGCCTCCATGCGCACGCGTTTCATCAATTGCACCGACCGATCGACCAACGAAGAGATCGCCCCGTGCATGATGTCCGCGGGCGGAGCGCCCAGCGACAACTGATTAATCACTTCGGATTCGGCAAACACCGCGCACACTCCGGAGATTGGCACGGCCGCCTTCGAAGTGGCCACCAGCGGGCCAATCTCTTCAGTCGTGTAGCCCATATAACGCGCCGTCTTTTCGATGAATGCGCCTGTGCCGGCGGCGCACTTGTCGTTTAGCCGAAAGGACTTCACTTTCGCACTTTCGTCGAGGCGGCTGGCTTTCATGGTTTGCCCACCCACGTCCAAAATCGTGCGCGTGTTCGGAAACAGGAATGCTGTTCCGCGCGCGCTGGCGGTAAGATCGGTGACCGCGACGTTGCTGAACGAAACCATGTGGCGGCCAAAGCCCGTCGCCACCACGTAAGAAATGTCAGAGTCCTTCAGGCCGGCCTGTGCCAGAGATTGATCGAGAAGCTTGCGCGCGACGGCGGCAAGTTTGAATCCGGTGCTGCCCATCGCTTTGGCGACGATCTGAAAATCATCGGAAAAAATTAGGGCCTTGGTGTAGGTCGAACCGACATCGATGCCGACGGTGTAAGTCATGGAATTTTCTCAGACTGATTACGCGACTTCCTGGGCCACCGGAACGCGGCTGGCGCGGATGTGATCCAGCGCGAACAGAGCCGCGCCGAGCGCGCCCATGAAATGCGAGTCAGGGCTCACATTCACTTTCAGATTCATTCCCTTGTTAAGCGCTTCGATCATCCCGATATTCTTGGCGACGCCGCCGGTGAACGTGACCTCCGGATCGATCCCCACGCGTCGTAACAATCCGATCGAGCGCGCGGCTATCGATTGATGCACGCCGGCCAGGATGTCTTCGATCTTCTTCCCCTTGCCCAGCCACGAGAGAACTTCTGACTCGGCAAAGACCGTGCAGGTGGTGCTGATCTTAACCGCGCGCTCGGCCCGCATCGCTACTTCGCCCAACTCGCCGAGCGGAATATCAAGCGCGGCTGATGCGGCGCCCAAAAACCGGCCGGTTCCCGCCGCGCACTTATCGTTCATGCAAAAATCGATGATCTCTCCGGTGGCGTTGACGCGAATTGCTTTTGTGTCCTGGCCGCCCATGTCAACTACGGTGCGCGTGTTGGGGAACATGTGGACCGCGCCGCGGCCGTGGCAACTGATCTCGGTCACCTGCGCATTGCCAAAGGTCACCCGATAGCGGCCGTAACCGGTGCCGATCACGTACTCGACTTCACGCTCATCCAGACCGTCCGAGGCGAGCGCTGCAGCGAAAGCATTCTCGGCGGCAGCGATCACGTTTGCGCCGGTGTCAATCAACGCGCGCCCAACGATTTGGCCGTCTTCGTTGATGACTACTGCTTTCGTTTGAGTTGATCCTACGTCAACGCCGGCTGCGTATGCCATACAGACTCCGAGTCTTTCTCCGTCTCCCTTTGGGAGAGGGTTCGGGTGAGGGCTTGTCGATGCTAAGCTTCGCACCCTCCCCTAACCCCTCCCAAAAGGGGAGGGGAATAAATCAAACTGAACTCAACGGGCAGCGGCCAGCCGCCGCGATGCTAATCCTTCAAAAAATGCATCAGCGCGGTTCTTCAATTGAGCTTCAGAAACCACGCGTCGATCCATCATGTCCGATTCGATGAACAAGCTGGCGATGTCGCGCGAAGCCATCAGCGCGCGACGATTGTCAGCCAAACCGGTCGAGACGGTCCGGCAACTCTTGATCGGGTGGTATACCACGCCATCGACGTGAAACGGATCGATCATTTGCGCGAGCGCCTGGTCCTGATAAAACATGCTGTCCATCGCGTTGCGCACGTAAAGCAAGACGCCTTCAGCGAAACTCTCCAACGGACGATCCAGATCGTATTCATACCCTTGGGCCACTCCACCGGCTGCAAACCAAAGATAGGTTGAGTTCACGAACGTGCCGCCCCATTCGGTGAAGAGTTCGTTAAAGCGGCGAAAGATCGGATAACAAGGAACGCCGACAAACAGCAGCCGGTACTTCTCGTCGGTCATGGTGCCAATGCCGTGGGCGGCCTTGAATTCCATCTCTTCGACCAGATCCTCGAAGTACTTTGCGCCCTCGGCCGTTCCGCGGAAACCATTCGACACGCCGAGATAGATCGTCCCATCGGTGAGCGCGTTAAAGACCGAAGGCGTGCTCTGGTTCAGCTCGAGCACGCGACGCCAGCCACGACTCATGCGGTTGGCATAATGCAGGGTCTCGCGCAGTCGATCGATATCGAACTTCTTCCCCGTGACTTCCTCGCAAAGCTTGATCAGCTCTTTCACCTGGGCCAAAACGTACTGGCGATCGTTTTCGAAATCAGGTTGGCCGGGCCAGGTCTGTTTGCCGGCAGCACGCGTTCCCGGAATATCCAGAGTAAAGATCGGAATGTGATACATGCGCTCCCAGATCTCGGCCCACTTGATGTAGGTGTTGCAGGCATTCGTGAGCACAGCCAACGACGGCGGCGGAATACGGCCCATCGGATGCTCGCCGCGGCGGAGTTGCACGGCGACGTCGGCCTTGACGTATCCGCAGATGTCCGGCGAATAGCCGTAGTCTTCCGCCTGATCCAGGTACTCGTGCGCGACGCGACGCACGGCCGTTTGCAGCGAGTTGATCTCAGGCATCACGATTGGCAAATCAAACACGCTCAGCAGTTCCGCCATGCTGCCCATCACGAACACATACGCGGCCTGGCCACCGGTGTCGGCGGTCTGTTGTAACTCGGTGAACCACTTTTGAAATAGAGCGGCGCCGTCACGATTGCCCCGGCCGACGATTGATTGTGCCTCTGTCATTCCTGGATCACTCAACTGAACAAAATATTTTCGACGAACGTCTCCAACTGGATTTCCATCGAATCAAAACTGGTCATGCACTCTTCAAATTCTCCGACAAAGTATGGGATGCCCGCTTTGTCGAGCGCGCGCGTGTAGGCGACTTGCTCTTCCAGGCCGGGCTCGCACATTTTGGCGGCGGTGATGATGGCGGCGTCGGCGCGCGCGTTACGAATGCGGGCGAGCAGCATCTCCTCTTTCGGCTTGCGCAGATCATGCTGGACCGGACTGTAGGAAGATGTTTCGAGATAGGCTTCCGCCAGATTTCGCAGCGGGTCGCCATCGAGCGGCACGTCTTCAAGCAACCAGCGCAACCCAATCAGTAAATCGTCATCGACGACATAGCATGACCGCGCGATCCCGCGAATCATGTCGAGCGGAGGTTGTTCGCAAAAGCCACCTTCGAATACCACGCGAACTTTGTCCTGCGTTCGCAATCCGCGGGTGCGAATCTGCGGCAGCAACGCGCGCAGCAATTCGTTGTGCTCTTCGCGCGGAATCAATCCGGCCAAAGCTACCAGCACGTATGCCTCATCGGCCGACACCAGCCACGGCGTGCTTTTCTTGATCTCATATAACTCTCGCATCAGCGCGCGATTCTCGTTGAAGACCGCGATCGAATTCCGCAGCGCTTCGTCGGTGACGCGCGCGCCGGAAATCTCTTCGATGGTTCTCTTCAGGCGGTCGTACTCACCGCGCAGATAGACGACCGAGTGCGGCGAATTCGGATTCTGCGGCAGATATAAAATTTGGCAGGGATATGAGACGTTACGCCCCCAGACGGCTGCGAGATTGCGCGCTGCGTCGCAAATCGGATGCGTCACGAACATTTCGAGCGGGACCGTGTTGCTGAGCGCCAGTTCCAGAGAAGTCTTGAGAATCGAGCAGAGGTACGATCCAAAGCGCGAGTCTGCCTGGATGACCTCGATCGGGGCGCCGCGCACCTTGAAGGGCAAGAGGCCGGCGGCGTGAACGATCTCTTCGGGAAAGACGACCTGGAAATGACCGACTATCTTTCCGCCGCGTTCGTGCCAGCGCTGCACGGTGGGAAAAGTAGTGTCTTCAAACAGCTCGCGACATTCATAGATGGCGTCGTCGAGCGTTCGGTTTTGCCATTCGTGAAAAATTGGTTGAGTCATACGCTGCGGGTTTATCCCACCATGTTCAATCCACCATTCACGCTGAAGACCTGGCCGGTGATGTAGCTCGCTGCGTTTGAAGCCAGGAACAAAACCAGCGGCGCGATTTCGTCTGGCCGTCCCAGCCGCTTCAGCGGAATGAAGTTCACAATCGAGCTTAGAATCTTGGCGGTGAATTCATCCTGCTTCATCTCGTCAATCAGAGGTGTGTCGCACAAGCCCGGCGAAACAACATTCACGCGAATGTTGTCGCGCGCATGCTCGCGCGCCAGGGTTTTGGAAAAAGCAGTGATGGCCGCTTTCGAGCTGGCATAGATCGCTTCCCCGAAAGAGCCAACGCGACCGGTGTCAGAGCTGATGTTCACGATCGTGCCCTGCTTGCGCTCGACCATCGAGGGCAGAATCACGTGGCAAGTATTTGCGACGCCAAGGAAGTTGATTGAAAGGATTTTCTGCCAGAGGTCCGGCGTCGTCTTGAGGAAAGGTTGCAGGCGATCCCAACCGGCGCAGTTCACCAGCACGTCAATCTTTCCGAATTGCTTCAGCGCTTCGTCACGCAAACGCTCAACATCTTCGTGCCTGGTTACGTCGGTCTGCACCGCGATCGCCCGACGATGGAAAGTCTCGATCGTGTTCATGGCCGCGGTCTTTGCTTCTTCGCAGCGCAGGTCGCCGATGACGACATGCGCGCCAGCTTTCGCGAATGCATTCACAATCGCGCGACCGATACCGCGTGCGCCTCCGGTGACAATGACGGTCTTTTCTTCGAAGTTGAGTATTTCGTTCATGATCAATTGGCTGAAAGATGAGGTCGAACTGACGTGCCGACTTCAGCAATCGCGTTGAAGCTTTCGCCGACGGTCGATTTCGGTTCGTTCAGGCGGAACAAATCGATCGCGTTGTCGCGCAGGAGCTTTCTTTCGACGTCTTCCTTTAGTCCAAGCTCGCAAAGCTGCTTCAGACTCTCTTTCCACGGCAAGCCATTGGTGCCCCAGAGACAGCGATCGCGGCCGAGCCGGCTGTTGATGAATTGAATGATTTGCGGCGAAAGGTACTTCGGCAGCCACGCATCGACGCCGAACCAAACGTTCTCCCACTTGTAGCAGACGGAGATCAGCTCATCGACCCACGGCCAGCCGGTATGCGCGCCGATCATTTTCAGATCGGGAAAGTCGCACGCGATGCGATCGAGAAACATAGGCCGCGCGCCGTCGCTCGGCATGGCTTCGAGCACGTGGCCAACCTGCATCGACACGGGAACGTCGAGCTCGACGCACTTGGCAAAGAGCGGGTACATCTTTGCGTCGTTGAGCGGAATGTCGAAGCCGTAGATGTGCACGTAGACGCCTTTGAAGTTGTGCTTGGTGACCGCGAGTTCGATCTCTTTCAAACTCTCTTTGATTCGGAATGGGTTGTAACCGGCGAGCCCGACAAACCGATCGGGATACTGTTCGGTGTACTGGAGCACATCTTCGAGCTGCGTATCCATGTACATCCACTTGCGCCAGTACGACCACATCTTGGTTTGCGTGATGAAGACTTTGTCGACGCCGGCGTCATCCATCTGTCGCAGCATCTCTTCGATCGAAGTGAACCTTGGCAGGCCGCCAATCGCCTTTTCCATCCGACAGATCAGTTCGCCTTGCTTGTTGCGGTCCCACTGCTCTATGAATTCGGGCGTGGCCACGTAGTACATGAAATCGATGGCTTTAATTTTCTTCATATTTTGATTGCTACTGAGACACAGAGTCACCGAGAGAATTTGAGCAGGCCTGCGATTAAGACGGACTTCCCGATTGCCCCTCTGTGCCCCTGTGGCTGGTTCCTTTCTTAGTTCAGTTTCGCGGCGCATTCGATCATGCCGCGCAAACTAATCTGGCCTGTGTAGTTGCCGAAGAGCACGCGACCGGGAATGACGCACCAAGTGTCGAGCGCTTTTTGCCACATGTTGGGCAGGTCGACTGAGTACTGCGGCAACGCCTGCGGCCATCGATGAATGATTGTTTCGCGTGGCTCGCGAATGCCGAGCAGCGTCGATAACTCGAGCTTGATTGCCTGGCGAATCTCGTCGTCCGGCGCGTCAAGCCACTCGGGATGTGCGGTGCCGCCCATCATCACGGTGAATGAAGCGAAGTGCGAATCGTCTGTTACGCGCGATTCGAAGGAGCTGGAGTTGAAGAGAATGCCCAGCGACTTTGTGTCCTCGCGTGCCGGCATCAATACGCCTGTGCCGTGAATCGGATGATCGAACGCTTGTTTATCGACGAATGTGGTGACCGAAACGATTGGTGTGTAATTGACGCTTCGTAGCGCGTCCGCCAGTTGTGGAACGTGCGGTTGGAATAGTTGTGCCGCCGCATACGCAGGCGTGGCGACGATAACGTTGGGAGCGTCCGGCAGGTTTTGGATCCGTTCCTGTTTTCGAAATCTCGTTCCTAAACGTTCCTCAAGTCGTCGCTCGAGCTTGCCGACCAGCTCGCCCATTCCGTACCGCGGCGCCGCGCGGCCTTTCTTCTTTTTCGATCGATGGAATAGGCGGTGCGCAGCCGCGCTCAGAAGCGTCTGACCTTTCGGCAAATTCAGAAATGGAAATGCCGCCGCGACGCCGAACTCTTGCGGTTGCACGCCATAGATGCCGCGCACGAATGGCGTCAGCAGATATTCAGTTCCCGAGTCGCCCAGGTGCCTGCGCGCCCACGCGTCCACAGGTTCGTTCGCGCCGGTGGATCTCGTGAAGGCAACGTGACCGGCCAGGCTGAACGCCTCTTTCAAATTGAGAGGGAAGCGCACCAGATGGCCATTGCGAACGATGAATTTCGCTCGAGATTCCTTGCGGGGCGCGATTAGTTCGACACAAAGATCGCGGCACAGCTCTCGCACAGCCTCGGTCGTGATCAGCGAATGCGCCGCGCTCTCGGCGATGCCGTGTTCAGTCCTGGTCGTCTTGATTAGTCCGCCGCCGCGTTGCTTCTGTTCGAGCAGCGTCACGCGATACCCATGTTGGTCCAGCGCGTACGCCGCCAACATTCCGGCGATGCCTGCGCCTACGATTGTTACCTCGCGGTACCTTTGATCCAGTGTGCCAATCAAACGCGCTTCCCCCTGACGACTGTGCCTGCGATTGCTCCCAGAGAACGGAACAACAGGGAATCTCCGGGAATCGAGGCGAGTCGAGCAACGTTTATGCCAGCAAAAGTGCGTGACTTTCTTCGCATGTTGAACTGATTGTGGGGGAATATCCCGAGATTTTGCGCAGAAATTCGCACAGCCGACGTTGAAGTTGAAGAGGATCGCCGTGATCGGGGCCCAGATCGGGCGCCAGTCCCCCGCGGCTTCATAATTGCTGATTTATCTTCGGCTGAAATTGAAAATGAATTTCATTTCTGGCTAAGATGTGAGATACTCAGCGGCAGGGAAGTTGGAACACAATGACACTAGACATGATTCCAAGGGATGTGACGGCACGGGTGGCAGCGGTTGAATGGACTGATGCCCAGGGGCTGCGTTTGATGGAAATGGGCGTCGTGCCCGGTGCCCGTGTTCGAGTAGTAAAGAGCGCACCGCTCGGTGATCCAATTCAGGTGTGCATTCGCAATTATCATCTCGCCCTCCGTCGCGCAGAAGCCAAATCGGTCACGGTCGTTTTGGAGTAACGTCAGCTTAATCCTTCCTCGGCAATCAATCACATGAGCGCAGTTCTTGAATCGTCGGTTGTTGGAGAGCCGACATCTCCACACACGACTGCCAAAGGTCTGACGATTGCGGTCGCCGGCAATCCCAACGCGGGCAAGACAAGTCTATTCAATGCGCTCACTGGGCTAAGACAAAAAGTCGCGAACTATCCCGGCGTCACTGTCGAAAGCAAAGTCGGACAGTGGACGCTTGCTCCGGAATTGCCGGCGGCAAAGCTAATCGACCTCCCCGGGTTATACAGCCTCGATGCGACGTCACTTGATGAAGAGATCGCGCGCGATGCGTTGCTCGGCCGCAACGTGGCGATTCCCACCCCGGACGTAATCGTCATCGTAGTTGATGCGACGAATCTCGTACGCAACCTTTATCTCGCGACGCAATTAATTGAAACCGGACAGCCGATCGTCATTGCGTTGACGATGTTCGATCTGGCGCAGCGAAGTCATCTCAACATTAACGTCGACAAATTAAGCGAGGCTCTGGGCGTGCCGGTGGTGCCCGTGGTAGCGAAAAAGCGAAAGGGCCTCGATGATTTGGCGAAGACGGTTGTGCGGAAGGCCCGCCCTTCGGCGATTTGCGCCGTTGTGAGTCCATTGGCGGACGCACAGCCGTCGACGCGTCAATCAAAGTTGATCCAGCGTTACGCGACGATCGAGCGGATCGTATCTGACGCTGTTGACACTGCCGATGAAGGAAAGCCAAACCTCAGCGAACGGATCGATCGATTCGTCACACACCCGTTTTTAGGACCGATCATTCTGGTCGTCGTCATGCTGCTGGTGTTTCAGGCGATCTTTTCATGGGCCAGTTTGCCGATGAGTTTGATCGATACCGTCTTCTCGGGTGTAGGTCAATTCGCCAAAACACATTTGCCGGCTGGGGTTTTCACCGACCTTTTGACCGACGGAATCATCGCGGGCGTTGGCGGCGTGCTCGCATTTTTGCCGCAGATTCTTCTGCTGTTCCTTTTCATTTCGTTGTTGGAAGACAGCGGGTACATGGCGCGCGCGGCGTTCCTGGTGGATCGTTTGATGCGCGCCGTAGGCTTGCACGGCAAAGCCTTCGTGCCTTTGCTCAGCAGCTTCGCTTGCGCTGTGCCGGGAATCATGGCCACGCGCACGATCGAGAATCCGAAAGATCGCGTCGCGACGATCCTGGTGGCGCCGTTCATGAGTTGTTCGGCCCGGCTACCTGTTTATACGCTGGTCATCGCCGCGTTCTTTTCCGGCCGGGCCGTCCTCGGGTTCATTTCGTTGGGCGCAGTCTTAATCCTCGCGATGTATGCGATGGGAATTCTGGTCGCGATTATCGTGGCCTGGATTCTCAAACACACTTTGCTAAAAGCGCCGTCGCCGCCGTTTGTGATGGAACTGCCGCCGTATCGCCTCCCCGATCTTGGCAATGTAGGCCACGCGCTATTCACGCGTTGCTCGATTTTCCTGAAGCGCGCCGGCACCGTGATTCTGGCGATTTCGATTTTGCTCTGGGCACTGGCAGCTTTTCCGCGCACGACTTCAAACGCACCGGATGCCGCAAGTGTCCAGGTTCAAAATAGTTTCGCGGGGCGCGCCGGCCGCTTCATTGAACCTGTTATTAAGCCGCTCGGATTCGATTGGAAGATTGGCGTTGGCTTGATTTCGTCGTTCGCGGCGCGCGAAACGATCATCTCTACGCTCAGCATTGTCTACAACGTCGGCGACGATTCTGAAAACAAAACATCCTTGGTTGACGCGATGCGCAACGCGAAGAGGCCTGATGGTTCCCTGGTATGGACTCCGCTGGTTGGCTTATCGGTGATGATCTTCTTCCTGCTTGCCTGCCAATGCATGTCCACTGTGGCGATCGTGCGGCGCGAAACGAACTCATGGCGCTGGCCGATCTTCATGGTGTCATACATGCTCGTCCTGGCTTACGTCGCGTCGCTGATCACTTATCAGGGTGGGCGGCTGTTGGGGTTTAGTTAACCATGTCCCTTTGGCAAGACATCGCTGTGGCGGTTGCTCTTCTGCTCGCGCTTGCTTATGTGGTGCGGCGCGGATGGTCCCGCATTGCTGCTTTCAAACCTGCGCGAAAACTCTCAACGTCGTCATGCGGCGAGTCGTGCGGCTGCTCCGACAAGAAATAATTGCGGGATAATCCGCAAATCTACTCGCTTCACCGAAACATTCACCACAACTGTTAAACGTTGACGCCTGCGTCTTTTCAAATCGAGATCTTTGCCAGACCGTTCAGGATCTGAGCGCGTCTAAGTATCTGCGCCTTTACAGCCGAACGGCGCTCTAGTTCATACATTCATTCTCGAGGGAGTAATCAGATGTCCTTACTTAAGAAGCTCACAATTGTGGCCCTGGTATGCGCGTTCACTTCGGCTGGCGCTGTGTATGCGCAACAGCCGCAGTCGAATGGGCCCGCGGCGGGAAATCCGCAAGCGCGCCGGATGATGCGGCGGAAGATGCGACGACGTGACCGTATGGGAGCTTTACGCGGTTTTCGGCAACTCAATCTAACTGATCAGCAGCAACAGCAAGCGCGCGCGATTAGACAGTCGTTCGCGCAAAGCACGCAGTCGCAACGGCAAGAGCTGCGTCAACTAGTGGAGCAGCGACGTGCCGGCAGTTTGACCGCCGACAATCAGGCGCGGGCAAAGGAGCTGCGCCGGCAGTTGATGCAGGGAAGACAGAACATGCGAACGCAACTGTCCGCGTTGCTGACTGCTGAACAGAAAGCGAAGCTCGATGAATTGATCAAGGCTCGTCGCGCGCAGATGCTCGGACGTCGCAACGCCGCGCCGACACAAAAGCCATAAACGGTCTTGTCCGCCCCGCGCCTCCTCAAAATAAGAAGCGCCGCCGGAGTTACCTCGGCGGCGCATTTTGTTAACGATTGAATTCAGACTGTGGAATTTCGCTCTGGTTGATAATGCTCTTCAGAGTTCCTTTGGCGATTTCAGAATGATCTGGAACCGGAACTGTTATTCCTCTACCTTCGATTTCCTTACGAAGAATTATATGGCTGCCTTTTTGCCGTACGATCGTGAAGCCGTGCTTTTCCAGGATACGACAAACTTCATGAGTTGATAAGGGACGCAGCCTAGGCATGCGCAAGTTCCAGCTGTTTGACCTCTACACCACGATCGAGTCGTCGCCGAATTTCCGCCTCGTCAGCTTCTTCGAGCAGTAGCTGCACAGCTTCCTGTAGCATCATCTCAGCCTCGTCATTCGTGCGGCCCTGACTTGCGACCCCTAACTCGGGACAAGTGGCAACGTACCACTTGCCTTCCTTTTCGATAATGGCCGTTAGTTTGGGTAATTTCATAACTTGATTCGTTCTAAGAACTCCTCAGGTGTTCGCATCTCTGCCACACGCAGATCCGACACATAGCCTTCGGCGTCCGCGACATCATCGCGCCCGCTCCACATGCCAAATCCCAACTCTTCGGCAAGCAAGGCATCCGCCAACTGCAACCGCTCTACCGAAGAAAGCCGCTTGGCCGATTCCAGGATTTCTTCATACGAGGTCATGCGCAAAGTTTAGCCCAACGCAGATTAGAGTAAAAGAGGAGTAACGCGAGAGCGGAGCTTTGATTGCGATTCGCCCTCGTGTAGCTTCACCCTTCACCATCAAAGCACGTATAGCAAACCCGCTTGAAGGCGTGGTAACTCAGCAGCTCCACTTCAGGCGTCAAGTAATCCGCTTGCGGTCTTTCTTCGCGCAGCAGGTCAGTGCTGAGATATTTCTTGTTGTCATCCGGAAAGACTGTCGTCACTACTGCGTCACCGCCCAGTTCTTCCTGGACCATCAGCGCGCCGATAAAGTTCGCGCCCGAGGAGATTCCGACCGCCAGGCCCAGCTGGGCCGCCAGCTTCTGGGCCATCAGAATCGCATCACCATCATGAACGCTGACAACCGAACCAAGCTGGTCGAGTTGCAGTATTGAAGGAATGAACTCGTCTGAGATGCCCTGAATGCGATGATGCCCAACCTTGTGGCCCGTGGATAGAGTCGGCGATTCCAGCGGTTGCAGCGGATGGATTTTGATCTGCGGATTGCGTTCGCTGAGAAACTTTCCGACGCCCATGATTGTGCCGCCGGTGCCAACTCCCGCGACGAAGGCATCCGGGACAATCGAATGAAAGTAGAGCTGCCACCAAATCTCCGGACCGGTCGTCTTTTCGTGGGCTTCGACGTTGGCTTCATTAGCGAATTGAGCCGGAAGAAATACGTGCGGCTTGTGCTCGGCAAGTTCTTCGGTCATGCGAATACTGCCAAGGAAACCGCCTTGATCTCTGCGCACCGGAACGATCTTCGCGCCGAGACTTTTGATTAGCGACACCCGCTCCTGACTCATCCAGTCCGGCATGAAGATCACAACCTGATGCCCGAGCGCGCGGCCGATCGCCGCGAACGAGATTCCGGTGTTCCCGCTCGTCGCTTCTGCGATCGTATCGCCCGGCTGAATCTTGCCCTCCTGGTAAGCCTTCTTCAGGATATGGAAGGCCATCCGATCCTTGATGCTGCCCGTCATGTTGATGTGTTCCGCTTTGGCGTAAATGACGCGCTCACGCCCGCGGAAACGAAAGCGAACCGCGAGCATCGGCGTGTTGCCGATCATGTGCTTGAGCTCGCGGCACCGAGCCGGAACCGCAGTGCCCGGATCTGCCGCGCTGTCCGGCAGCCGGCGAATGTCGTAGGTCGTCAACAATTGTTCAGGCATATTGCGGTTCGTTGATCTATAGCGAGCGAAAGATCGATTCTCCTTCCAATAATTCCTGACACGAGATGCACAGGGACGCGGCCGGCTTGACGACCAGCCTTCTTGGCTCGATTCGGTCGCCGCATTCCAGGCACATCCCATAACTGCCGTCGATCAAGCGATCCTGTGCGTCGTTAAGCTCGCGCAGTCGGTCCTCGAGCGTCTCGCGATTGTGCCATTCAATCGCTCTCGGAGATTCCTCTGACGGCTCTGCTTCATTTGCTGCCGTGCTTTCGGCTACGCGCAAATCACTTTCCGCCAGAATGTCTCTTGAAACCTGTTCCTTTTCGGCTTGCAGCAGCTCCCAAATTTCGCCCCCCGCGCCGACCAATGGTGAATCACTGAAAGCTTCCGCGCTTTGAAGAAATAGTCCTTCCATGATTGCTCCTCACGATGTTATCAACCAACGAACCTCGCGCGCCGAATTGAGCAAGACTCATTCCAAGTGACGCTGGTCACAGCGAATGGGGAGTTGCCCAATTTGGCTGGCCTTTGACTGCGACCTTTCACACCGCGGCTGGGAAACTTTGCGCAGCACCTGTCGCCCTTAAGCCGAAATTACTTGGTCAATTTCGATGGCACGTGTCGGCACGTTCATTGCACAGGGAAGGATCGTTAGGCCAACGTGGGCCACTGCCCACCTGAGAAGGAGACAGAACATCATGAAGAGTTTGCTTTTAATGGTAGCGCTGTTATTTGCGGTAGCGCTCAGCAGCAGTTCAAGCGTTGCGAGCGATTCGCAAATGAAGATGAAGAGACAGCATGCGGTGATGAACTTTACAACCCCGGTCACCCTGCAAGGCGTGATGCTCAAGGGCGAGTACCTGTTCGTGCATGACGATGCAGCGATGGCCCGCGGCGAAGCTTGCACCTTTGTCTACAAGGGAGTGGTTGAGTCGTCCAGCAAATTAGTCGTTAAGTTTGCCTGCGTGCCAATTCCCCGCGCAAAAGTCGGCAGTTTCACTGTGCGGACAAATGACGTAGCTGGAGTTTCCGTCCTAACCGAATATCAATTCGAAGGCGCCACTGAAAGTCACGGAGTCCCGACAAACTAGTTTTTGCCGGAACCTATCAGAACACAGTCTTCAGCAATCTGCTGAGGTTTTCGGGATTCTGTCGCGTTGCCACCCAGCGCGGCGGATGACCGTGTGTACGAACTTCTTCTGAAAGAGAGAGAGCTATGAGTAGCAACACCCTGACGATCACAGACAATCGCACCGGCAAACAGTACGACCTGCCCATCGAGAACGAAACGATCAAAGCGCTCGACCTGCGCAAAATAAAAGTGAATCCGGACGACTTTGGGTTGATGACTTACGACCCGGCGTTTATGAACACGGCGTCGTGCAAGAGCCGCATCGCGTTCATCGACGGCGACAAAGGCATTCTCGAGTATCGCGGCTATCCGATTGACGAGCTGGCTGAAAAGAGCAGCTATCTGGAAGTCGCGTACCTGTTGCTGCATGGCAAGCTGCCCAGCGAGAGTGAGTTGAAAGACTGGACCTGGAACATCACGCATCACACCTTCATCAACGAAAGCATCAAGAAGGTGATGGACGGCTTTCATTACGACGCGCATCCGATGGGCATGTTCATCGGGACGCTCGGCGCGCTGGCTACGTTTTACCCCGACGCCAAGAATATCTTCGATCCAGAGAGCCGTTGGAAACAGATCTATCGTTTAGTGGCGAAGGTGCCGACGATCGCGGCGTTCGCTTATCGGCATCGCATCGGAATGCCGTATGCCTATCCCGATAACGATCTCAGCTACGAAGGCAACTTCCTCAACATGATGTTCAAGACGACGGAGCTGAAGTACAAGCCAGATCCGGTGCTGGAGCGCGCGTTATCGATCCTGTTCATCCTGCACGCCGATCACGAACAAAATTGCGGGACCAACGCGATGCGCAGCATCGGCAGCGCGCAGACTGATCCGTTTTCGTCAATGGCCGGAGCGGCGGCGGCCCTGTATGGTCCGCTTCACGGCGGCGCCAACGAAATGGTTTTGCGGATGCTCAACGAGATTGGATCAATCAAGAACATTCCGGAATACATCAAGCGAGTTAAGGCCGGCGAGTTTCGTTTGATGGGTTTTGGCCACCGGGTTTACAAGAACTTCGATCCGAGGGCCCAGATAATCAAGAAAGCTGCCTACGATGTTTTCGAAGTCACCGGGAAAGATCCGCTGCTCGACATTGCGCTCGAACTTGAAAAAATCGCCCTCGACGACGAGTACTTCGTCAAGCGGAAACTTTATCCAAACGTCGACTTCTATTCGGGAATCATCTATCAGGCGATGAACTTCCCGGTCGATATGTTCCCGGTACTGTTTGCGATTCCGCGCACGTCAGGGTGGTTGGCGCAATGGGCTGAGATGCTCGACGACGAGGACCAGAAGATTGCGCGGCCGCGCCAGGTCTATCTGGGCGAGCGGAAGCAGAAGTACATTCCGATGTCTCAACGTAACGGTAAGATCAAATTCGCGGCATAGAAAAATGAGTTCACCACAACACGCATTCACCGATCGCTTTAGCAATGACGACAGCATCAGGGGTCATCTGATCCTTGATCATCCAATGCTCAACGAAGGCAGCGCCTTTGCTGAAGAGGAGAGGCGCCGCCTTGGTCTGCTGGGACTGCTGCCGTATCACGCGGCAACGACCGAAGAACAATTGACGCGCGTCTACGAGAATTACAAGCGGAAAGAGAACGATCTCGAACGCTACATCTTTCTCACATCATTACAGGACCGCAACGAGACGCTGTTCTATCGCCTGCTGCGCGATCACATCACTGAGATGATGCCGATCGTGTACACGCCAACAGTGGGCGAAGGCTGCCGGCGCTACAGTCACGTGTTTCGCCGTCCCCGAGGGCTTTACATAGCCTATCCGTATCGCGAAGAGATCTCGGCGCTGCTCGAGAATGCTCCGACGCAAAGTGTCGAAGTCATCGTCGTTACCGATGGCGAGCGAATTCTTGGCCTCGGCGATCTCGGCGTCGGCGGCATGGGCATCCCAGTCGGCAAACTTTCGCTGTACACGTTGTGCGCCGGAATCCATCCCGCGACCACTTTGCCGATAGTCCTGGATGTGGGCACGGACAACGAGGAGCTTCTTAAAGACCCGTTGTATCTCGGCTGGCGTCATAAGCGCGTGCGCGGCGAAGACTACGATCGATTCATCAAAGCGTTTGTGCAGGCCGTAATGAAGAAGTTTCCCAACGTGCTGTTGCAGTGGGAGGACTTCTCAAAGCACAACGCGCCGCGCATTCTTGAGCGCTATCGTGATCGACTTTGTACTTTCAACGATGACATTCAAGGCACTGGCGCAGTCACAGTCGCAGGACTGCTAGCCGCAGCGAGGCTGACGAAAACGAAATTGAAGGATCACCGCATCGTAATCCTCGGGGCGGGGTCATCAGCAATCGGTATATCCGATCAAATTGTCACCGCGATGGCGCTCGAGGGTGCTGCGGAAGACGAAGCGAAGCGTGCGATATCACTTGTCGACAGCAAGGGGCTGGTTCACGACAACCGCGGCACTCCCGATCCCTACAAAGACAAGTACGCCCAGCCGTTCGCGGCTACATCCAAATGGCGACTGGATGACCCATCGCAAGTAACCTTCGCAGACGTGGTCCGCAACGTTCATCCGACGATCTTGATCGGAACATCGGCACAGCCGGGCGCTTTCACCGAAGCGATTGTTCGCGACATGGCCGCGCAAGTCGCGCGACCGATTATCTTTGCGCTGTCGAATCCGACCTCCAGGTGCGAGGCCGTTCCGGCTGACTTGATCAAATGGACTGAAGGCCGCGCGCTGATTGCCACAGGCAGCCCCTTCCTTCCGGTGGAATTTAATGGTCGAGAGATTTGCATCGGTCAATGCAACAACTCGTTCATCTTTCCCGGAGTCGGTCTTGGTGTGCTTGCTTCAGGCGCGCGACGCGTGACCAATGCGATGTTTGTGGCCGCGGCGCGCGTGCTGGCCGAGTTCTCGCCCGCGCTCAACGATCCATCGGCAGCGCTGTATCCGCCGCTGGAGCGCGTTCGAGAAATCTCTCGCAGTGTGGCGCGCGCTGTCGGCCTTGAAGCGCAGACATCGGGGCTCGCGCCGGCGACTGATACTGAAGATCTGGAGCAAAATATCTCCAGCAAGATGTGGCAGCTCGATTATTCGAGGAATTAACTCTTTTGCCTTGGGTTTTGCGCGGCGACATCGTTCGTGCGAAATCCGAGGCTTTTTATTTCTCAGGCCTGAGCAAACTTTCCCAAGATGCTGAGTAAAAGGCCACATGCATCGATGGATCGGGCAGCTTATTGCACGTAGTTGTGAGTTATTAACCCGGCACAGTCATTGCTCAAATCAGGCATGAGGTGCAGAGAGACCCAGATCCTGCTTTGCAGCTTATGAGAATCAGAAGAATCATTTGTCCAACTGATTTGACGCCCGATTCGGGCGCCGCGCTGCGGTACGGGCTCGCGTTGGCACGCGCCTACGAAGCGCAGTTGATCCAACTTTATTGCGAGACAAGCGCGCCGGCGCTGGGAGCTGACGCCAATCCTTCCGCACCGGCTGAGCTGATGAAAGAGGAGCTGGCAAAGCACTCCGGCACTGACCAGGTAGAACATCTAGCAGTCCAGTCGGTCATTGTTGGTTGTGACGATCCGGGAGATTGCATCACGCGCGAAGCTGCAAGATACGGCGCCGACTTGATCATTATGCGTTCCCGTCGTCGTCCCCACCGCGCGGCGTTGCTCGGTTCAGTGGCCGAATCTGTTTGCCGTACCGCGCCGTGCCCGGTATTGGTGCTTCACGATGATGAGCGCGAATGGGTGAATGGCGGCGAGCGCCAGATCACTCTGAAGCGAGTGCTGGTCGCTTACGACTTTTCGGATTACTCGGAACTCGCGCTTACGTTGGGACTACTGATAGCGCAAGAGTATCAGGCTGAGTTGCACCTGCTGCACGTGCTGCCGCCGTTTACTTTGAACGAGCCTGAGATCTCCTGGTATCCGCTCGGCAAAGAGGGCATCTATCACAAGGCCGCGCGCCGTTTGCAAAAGGCGGTGCCGGACGAAGCGCACCTGTGGTGCAAAATCAAGAATATCGTCAGCGAAGGTCAGCCTTATCGGGAGATTATTCACTACGCCGAGCGCAACGAAGTCGATTTGGTTTGCATTGGCGCCCATGGCGCGGGATTCGGTTTGCTGACGCTGTTCGGCTCGAACGTCGATCGCGTACTGCGCCAGGCTCCTTGTCCGGTACTGGTGTCGCGACCGCTCAGATATGCGCGAGCAGTTTCGAATGAATTAGTCGAACGAGAGCCGGTGACGAAAGCTGAACTCAATCTTCCGGTAGCAACTGCTTACTAAAAATAATTAACCGGCGGGATCTTAAAGCGGCGGCCACCCCGCCGCTTTTTTCTACGCGTTAAGTGTCGCGCGAATTTTTCCTAAGAAGGGTTCAATCTCCAGCGGCTTGGCAAATACTTCATTACAGCCGGCGTCGAGCGCATCCTTTTGCACGTCTAAAGTCGCGAACGCGCTGACAGCAAAAATCGGTGTTTTGGAGTGCACGTTGCGTTGACGAATCTGGCGCGTTGCCTCGACGCCATCGAGTTCCGGCAGGGCGAGATCCATTAAGATCAAATCCGGATTAACTCGATTGGCTTGCTGCACGCCTTCCTTTCCGTCACCGGCTTCGACGACCATGTAGCCCTTCGAACGCAGCAAAGACGACAACAGCGTGCGCGTGTCAGGATAATCCTCGACAATGAGGATCAGTGGAGTTTCACGTTTTGCCATCGGTTTGTCCCCCTCACCTTGACTGTTGAGTTGAGATTTCTTCGGCAGGGGATTTGTCATAAGGCTTTACCAAGATAGCGCTTACGCGCCTCCGAACGCATTAGACATTTAGGTTGCATTTCGATTGCTGCGAATCAGCAGCACCGCAATAAGCGAACTGGCGAAAGCGAGGGCCGCCCCGAAGAGCATTATTCGCCGGAATCCGCTTATAAAGCACTCATTTATGCTGTTCTTGATTAAAGCCCGGGTGGCTTCGTCGAGGTTCGCGGGGATTTCGATCGCTGCCAACTTGATTCGTTGATTGTCCAGGGCCAGCCGGATCTCGGGCTTAAGGGTGAGTTGGTCTAGCCGTTGATCGAGACAGGCGTCGAAGGTTATGAACATGACGAGCCCCAAAACCGCAATCGCCAACAGGCCCGCCGTTCGCGAGACTGCGTTGTTGATTCCTGAAGCAACGCCGGCTCTGTTTTCTTTGACTGAGTTCATTACCGTCGTCGTCAGCGGCGCAACGCTTATCGCCATGCCCAGCCCCAGAACGATCGTCGCGGGAAAGAACGTCGTCCAATAGTTGCTTCCCACACCGGCTCGAACAAAAAGAGCGAAGCCGAGACTGGCGATGACCGGCCCGATCGCGAGCGGCAGTCGCGATCCGTAACGCTTCACCAATCCACCCGACCATCGTGACAGCCCAAACATGATCAGGATGAACGGTAACGTGGCTGCGCCGGCCGCCGTCGGCGAATACTGCTGCACCTGAATCAGGTCCAGCGGCAGAAAGAAAAGTGTGCCCGCCAACGCTGAGTACAAAAACAACGTGAGCAGGTTTGCGCCTGTGAAGTTGCGCGAGCGAAACAGCGCGGGCGGGAGCATCGGATTGCGCACGCGAGCTTCTACAAAAATGAACGCGACGACTAGCAAAGCGCCACCGGCGAGCGTCGCGATTACCATCGCGTCTCGAAATCCCAGACGTGAAGACTCAATCAAGCCAAATACAACTCCGCCCAGGGCCAGCGTTGCCAACGTCGCGCCGGCAAAATCCAGTCTGCCGTTGTCTTCTTCGTCGCGACTCTCAGGAACGAATAAGACGATGAGCACGAACACGGCAACTGCTAAAGGCACGTTGAGAAAGAACACTGCGCGCCATGACACATGCTGAATCAACCAACCACCCAGCAAAGGTCCGAGCGCGGTGGTGATCGCGGTTGCGCCTGACCACGTGCCGATCGCTTCACCCCGATCTTTTTCGCTGAAAGTTGCGCTGATGATCGCGAGACTGCCGGGCACGAGCAGCGCGCCGCCAATACCCTGCGCAGCGCGGGCAATGATCAACTGCTGAATGTTCGGCGCCAGGCCACACCAAACTGACGCAAGCGCGAAAATTATGATGCCAATTGCGTAGATCTTCTTACGACCATATCGATCGCCGAGCGATCCGCCGAGCAACAGCAAGGCTGCCAGCAGAAGTGTGTACGCCTCGACGACCCATTGAACGTCGGTCACCGTCGCGTTCAGGTTTGATTGAAGTGCGGGCAGCGCGACGTTGACGACGGTGCCGTCAATGAAGGCCATGCTCGAGCCCAGAATCGTCGCCGCCAAAGTCCACCGGCGTTGCGCTTTCCCGCACGCGGTTGTCGCGGGTTTGCGGCTGGCGGCGAAGCCTTCATCGCATGGCGCCTTGAGGAGGTTCATCTCGATTAGGGTGTGTTACAGAACCGCGAGCGGTAGCGAGCGGGTCATAGACTCAACCTCAAAGAGAAAATAGTCCCGTAGCTCTCTTGTTGGAAGTTATGTCTTTAACCCGCTCGCTACCGCTCGCGGTTCTGTAACGCGACACGCACCGTCGCTTAGTACCTGATTCTCACGCTGAAGCTGCCGCTATTGTCGCTGTAGTTGTCGTCGTTAATAGCGAGAATCAAACGCCCATCTATTGGCACAGTCATCGTCACACTGGGTCCGACCAGGAACGGTTGGCTCGCCTGTCCATTCGCATCGCGGATGTAGCCGATGAGCGCGCCCACGCCCGCCGTTGGTAACGGCCGCGCGTTTATTCCGAAGCCGCTGCTGCGCGCGCCTTCCGGCCCAACCTGGCCCACGCGACTACCCGCGGTGATCGTGCCGCTCGCGGTGATCGTAATTTGATCGCCGCTGCGCACTTCGAATCCACTGTCAGTGCCGCGCGAGCTGCCCGGCACATCGATAGTGATCTCACGTGGGCTGCGATTTCGATCGGTATTACGATCGATTGGATTGCGGTCGCGAGTTCGAATACTGGGACCTTGATCAGAATCATCGGTGTCGCGCGCGTTCAGATTTCGCTCACGGCGAATCTGCACGTCGAACGACCCGCGCGCGTCAGTGAACGACCCGCGGTTTGCAGTCAGAAACAGGCGTCCGGTGCGATCGGCAGTGAACTCGCGGTTGCTGCCGAGTTCAATGACGGGCGCACTCGAATCATTGCCGATAGCGCCGATCAGCTTGCCTTCCGGAGCGTTCGGCAGCGGTGCGCTCGGATCGGTTGAGCGGGCGCCATCCGGTGTGATTCGCAAACGGCCGACCGTAATCACACCAGTCGCCGTCACTTGCACGCGCTCGCCGCGTCGCACGAACACGCCGCTATCGATCCAATTCGAATCCAGCGTCACCTGTACACTGCGGCTTTGATAACGCGCTTCATCGAGCGATCGTCCTTCAATCTCGACGCGATCGATTTCTTCCGGGCGGAAGTATTGAATGTCGCCCTCGTTGGTTCGATTGCGCGCGATACTGGAATCGGTGGTCGAATAGCGCGGCTCGACGCGAAAAATAAATCGGCCGTTTTGAAATCCCAGGAGCGTCCCGCGCAACTGGCGCCCATCGCGCAGGTAAATCGTATCCGCGGCGGCGACAGTCACCGCCATCAGCACAAACAAGACAACCAGCATAAGCTTTCTCATGGTTTTGTTCCTTTCATCTATCCCGAGACAAAGAGACTCGGAACCTAAATCTGGTTCACCGCTCTGGGAGAGAATAAAGAGGGAAGATTTGTTGATAGCTTATAACGTGGTGAAAGCGAGGAGCAAGCGGGGCGAAGCCACCAACGTTTTGCTTTTGACGTGACCGAATCCTCGCTCTTGATTCGTTTATCCGCGGCGACCGGAAAGGCGTGTATCATGGTCCCAGCTTGAATTATCTAAAATCACATTGAAACAACCATGTTGCATCATCATCGCGGGACCGAATGGCGCCGGCAAAACGACGTTCGCGCGCGAGTTCTTGCCTCGCGAAGCGGGAGTGATTCACTTTGTTAATGTCGATCTAATTGCGGGAGGCTTGTCGCCCTTGGACCCCAACCTCGCTTCTTTGGCCGCAGGAAAACTCTTACTCAAAGAGTTGCGGCGACTAGCGCACGCGCGATTGGATTTTGCGTTCGAGAGTACGTTAAGCGGCTTGGCTTATGCGAGGCGGATCAGGGAATGGAAAGCCGCTGGTTATCGAATCGAGATATACTTCATGCGCTTGTCTTCCCCAAGTCTGGCGCTTCGCCGCATAGCGGCGCGGGTAAAGCAGGGCGGGCATAACGTAAGTCGACATGATGTTCTGCGACGATTTGACCGAGCCCGGCAGAACTTTGAGAATATCTATCGGCCGTTGGCCGATGCTTGGTTCGTATATGATAATTCTAAAACATCTCCGTACTTGATCGAAGAAGGACCGTGAAGAAGAAGAGCCAGAAACCAACCGAGTTGGCTCGAAAGGCCACCCGAGCAATGCGGCGCGCGGCGCGCAATGCCCACCGAATAGCTCTCGCGTACGGCACGCCTATTTACGTCGAGAAGGACGGCAAGATCGTCGCGCTTAAACCAAAGGTGCGATAGATGAAGACTTGGCATTCCGCCCACTCGATGAGCAACAAGAACGGAGTTATTTATTACACGTCCGCCGGCTCCAGGCCCTCATTCGCCGGGCCATTGATTACTTCCCCGAATCGATCGTAACGCGAGCCGTGGCAGGGACAGTCCCAGGTCTTCTCGGCAGAGTTCCACGCAACAATACATCCCAGATGACGACAGACCGCGGATGTCGAATGCACGACACCATCGGGGTCGCGGTACACCGCGGCTTTTGATAAACCCGAACGCACGACCGCACCTTCGCCCTCGGCGATGTCATCAATTGAATCAACGTCCCCGGGCGTCACCAGATCAGCGTATTGGGTTGCTACATTAACGTTCTCTTCGACGTAGTCCTTCACTGCCGCCGCCGTCTTGCGTGAAGGATCGTAAAGTTCGGTCCACGGATTTTCGCGCTCGACGATCAAATCGGTGAGCAGCATTCCGGCGATCGTTCCGTGCGTCATGCCCATGCCCGAATCGCCGGTGGCGATGAAGACATTCTCGTCATCGTCGGGATTGCGGCCGATGAAGGCGAGAGAATCAACAGGCTCCATCACCTGCCCTGACCAGCGAAACTCGATCTCTTCAACCATGGGAAAACGATTGCGCGTCCATTGCTCGAGTTTTCCCCAGCGCTGTGCGCCGTCGTTGTGCTGACCGGTCTTGTGATCTTCACCGCCCACCACCAGCACATCGTGATCGGCTTCGCGGGCAACGCGGATGTAGTGATAAGCCTCATGCGTATTGAACGGCCCGTCCCAAAGAAGCATCGCTGGGATTGAGTCGCACGGGATGCGCGCGCCGATTACGTAGGTTGTGTAAGGCGCCTGCTTGGTATGAATGACGACGCGATCGTTAACCGGCGAGTTGGTGGCGATGACGATCGCGTCGCATTGAATTGTGTAACCGCTCGCCGTGACCACGTGAGCGGCTTCGCCGCCGGAAATATCACTGGCATGAGTGTTAGTGAATACCTGCCCGCCGTCGCGTTCGATTGCGTGAGTCAAACCAGTCAGGTATTTCAAAGGATGAAACTGCGCCTGCCTTGGAAAGTGCAGGCACGGCCCGGAATCCCAAAAATAGACCGGTACGCGATCAATTCTTTGAACCTGAGTGAGGCCCGCGCGATGAGCGGCAGCGAGTTCTTCGTTCAATAACTCTTGCGTTCCGCTCGGTGAGAGAAACAGATAACCGTCCGTCCTTTGGAACTCGCAATCGATATTCTCCAGGCGGACGATTCTTTCAACTTCATCGATGGCTGCGCTGTGACTTTGGGCAGCCAGTCTGGAACCGTTCTCGCCGAACAATCGCTCCAGCTCAGTAAACCGATCGTCGAGCGCGCACGTCAGATGCGCAGTGGTGCGCGCCGTCATGCCGCCGCCGATTGGTCCATCGTCGAGCACGATTACCGCCTTGCCGGCGCGGGCGAGTAAGTACGCGGTCGTCAATCCCGCGATCCCG
>DATLVM010000255.1:0-9563 GCA_035577445.1 Pyrinomonadaceae bacterium | reverse complement strand
GGCCAAAGGCACGCCGGCCCAAACGATCAGTACGAAGCCAAATCCGATAAGAAACATCATCAACGGCCGCATCAGCGCATCGATACGCACCAGGCCGAGGTTCCTCTGCGCGTATTCCCAGTTGAGTCGATTAAAGGCTTCGATCTCCGCGTGCTCCTGCGCGTACGCGCGCACCACGCGAACGCCGGTGAAGTTTTCCTGCGCGCGCGCGCTGATTTGCGCAAAGAAATCCTGAATCTGCTGAAACCGCGTGTGCACCTGCTGGCCAAAGAACTTCACAGTCAGCGAAACCAACGGCATCGTCACGAAGAGCAGTAGGGTCAGCTTCCAACTAATTGAGAGCAGAATCGGCACGATGACGACGACGACAAAGACCGTTTGCAACGAATACATGATCATCGGGCCGGCCAGTTGTCGCACCGCCGCGAGATCGTTTGTCGCACGTGACATCAGATCGCCGGTGCGATGCTCTTGAAAAAATGAGAGTGGCTGATCGACGAGGTGCGCGTAGAAGTCGTTGCGGAGATCGTACTCAATATGGCGCGACATGCCGATGAGAATGCGCCGTTGCAGAAACAGAAACACGCCACTCATGGCGCTGGCGCCGAGGACTTTGACCGCCGCGATCGTCAGCTTCGTCCAGGTTACCTGGTTCCAATTCGCGTCAATGGCCCTGCCAACGATCAGCGGAATCGTGACGTTAAAGATCACGCCGGCCATGATGCAGGCGATGCCCACCATCAAAGACACCTTGTAAGGCTTGAAGAATTTGACCAGTTTCCGGAGATCGTTCATGAAAAAACCGCAGAGCGTCTCCGCACTAAAATGAAACAACCGCGAAGGCTCTCGGTGATTCGAGTTTAGCAGGAAACGCTATTCAGTTCTGAATTTGAAAAGTGTAAGGGAGAACAATTGGCGGAACAAAGAAGGCAATCCGGCTCGACGTCACATCACCATATCCAGAGACGAGTCCGGTTTCTCGTCGGACTGGGCTTCGACACCGGGCACCGATGAAATTTGGGTTTCTGAAACCTCGGCAATGCACACACGGTTGCGGCCAGCACGCTTAGCGGTGTAAAGCGCCTCATCCGCCGCCCGTAACAATTCGGTGCGCGAACCGGCGTGGATCGGGAACGTGGCGATTCCGATAGACGTTGTGACGCGGCCGTAATTTGGAATGTCGAGTTGCTCGATGCGCGAGCGCAGGCGCTCAGCGACGATCTGTGCGCCGTCCGCATAGGCCTGCGGCAGAATCAAAACAAATTCATCGCCGCCAAACCGCGCCGCGGTGTCAACGTTTCGCAATTCCTCGCGAAAGACGCCGGCCAGCATTCGCAAGGCCTCGTCGCCCGCGTCGTGACCTGCGGTATCGTTGAGATGCTTGAAGCGATCGAGATCAAGCATCACCAGCGATACAGGTTGATGCAGGCGCTTGGCCATGAACAAATCTTTGTCGAGATACATCTCGAACGAGCGGCGGTTATAACAACCAGTCAACGAGTCGGTCAGGGCCTGTTGTTGGATTTGCGCGAACAATCTTGCCTGATTGACGGCGACGGCGACCTGATCGGCAACCGTGCGCAGCAGGAGAATTTCGTTTTCCTGCCACAGACGCGCACGATCACCCGTGGTAACCTGCAACGCACCCATCATGCGTCCATCAAAAACAAGCGGCACAACCGCAAACGGAAAGCCTTCCGAGCCCTGACTAAGCTCATCATCGCTGTCGCGCACGATCACTTCGGGCTGTTCGGCAAACTGGCGGCAATACTGATCCAAATCCGCGACGAGCTGTTCGTTCTGCCGCTCGGCTGCCGGAACTTGGTCGTCGAAATGAAAATGGGTTAGCGCCTGCTCAGAGTTCGATCCTTCCACCCTGAGCGCGCAGTTTTGCACATTCAGGGCGACCCCAACTTCATCGACAGTCTTTTGCAGGATCGCCGGGAGGTTGAGAGATTCGCGAATGGCGGTCGCGATCCTGTTCACGGCAACTTCACGTCCTGCTTGTTCCTGCAGCAAGTGTGCAAGCTTCGTGGTGACGCTGACGGTCAACTGCAGCGACGTTGCCTTAGGCATTGAAGATCGCACTGCGGTTTCGAAAGTCTCGGAGTGATCCGGATGTTCAGCGCTGACCCGCGCCATCAAATATTCCAAAGCCGAATAGACGACGTCAGGTTCAAAAGTCCAAATGACTTCGTCGCCGCCGATCCGGTTGTTCTTCCCCCGGCCGCGGACTGTGGCCAGGAGCGCTGAGAAGCGCGCATCGGCTATGACGATGAAGTGTTCATTTCCCCGCGTGTCTTCGCCATGTGGAATAAAGACCGGCGCGGCCTCTGACATCACGTGGAGTGACTTCACTAACTCGTTCAAACCATCAGCCTGGTGCGCGAATAGAAATGCTTGTCGATCTCCTTGCGCCAGTTCGCGGATGCGTGCCCGCTCACGCGTGGTGCGCGTGGTGGACAACGGCAACGACTCGACCACCAGCGCGTTCAGATTATTCTCGATGACTACGTCTTCGAAATATCGATGAAGCTGGAGGACGGTCGAGTAGGCGCATCGCACGGGTGCCAGTTGGCGACCATGCTGCGTCAGAAGAACATCAAATAGTGAGTGCATGCTGATAGCGAGGCGAGTAAGGATTGGGGCGCTCGCATGGGTACGAGCTAAAACTATTCTGACATTTTGTCAGACCCCTTGTCTACGGCTATTTTCCGCTAATTTGCTAAGCGTTTCCGCAAACTTATTGAATCTTGATGTAAGTTGTGACGGCCGTCGCCACCAGGACGTGGCGGTCGTTTCGGACTTCAACAGAGAGCACGAACAAGCGCCGCCCCGCGCGCACGATTCGTGCCGTGGCCGTGATCCGGCCTTCAGTGATTGGCCGCAGATAATGAATCGTCAGATCTGTGGTCGTTACGCGTTCGTGAACCTCAATCTGTGTTAGCACCGCGAACGCCGCAGCTGTGTCGATCAGCGAAGCGACCGCGCCACCATGCACCACGCCCTGGTACTGTTTTATTTCGTCACGAACTGCGAGGTGGATGGTGGCTTCACCGGCCGCCACTTCGCCGAGTTCCAGGCCGAGAAATTTCGCGTAAGGCACGCCGGCAAATGTGCTGCGGGCCCGATCAAGTTTGGCGGGATCTAATTCGCTCATCCGCGATAGCTGGTGTCGGTGGGTTCGACAATCACGGCGGTGCCGTAGGCAAGCACTTCGGTCACGCCGGTGGAGATCTCAGTTGTGTCATAGCGCACTCCGACGATTGCGTTGGCGCCAATTTCGGATGCGTGCTGAATCATGATCTCGAAGGCGTCGCGGCGCGTCTCTTCGCACATCTTTGTCCAGATCGTGATGTTGCCGCCGACGACTTGCTGGAAGGTCGCGCCGATCGTCGCGAACACGTTGCGCGACCTCACGACGATGCCGCGCACGACGCCGAGCGTTTGCGTGACGTGAAAGTTGGGCAGGTCGAAAGCAGTGGACGCCATCTGATGCGACACCGAATATCGCTTAGGGCTAACTTCATAAGGTGTGCGTGGGGCCATCGGGTCTACGTTCATGATTCCTCCAATCGATTAACGGCCGTAGAGCGCGGCGCGTGCTCTTGCCGCGTCGCGTTTCTTTGGGCTGCGCCGGCGTGGCTTGAAAAGATAAGTTTCCAAATCGCAACGACCGTTCTGGTCGAATTTCACGCCTTCGTGCTCCAGCATTCGTTGTTGTTTGTCGCCGGGCAACACAACTTTTGTCGTCGAGCATCGCCCCTGCGAGTTGATTACGCGGTGCCACGGCGTCCGGTCATCCGAATTGTGCATCACAAAGCCGACCGTACGCGGCGTGTAGCCTTCGCCAAGCATCACGGCGATTTGGCCGTAGGTCATTACGCGACCGCGCGGAATGCGACGGACGATGCGATAGACGCGCTCGCGATACTGTCCGACAAGCTTCAGCTTGTTGTCGGCTTTGGCCATCACACTCCTCAAGACAAGCGACAAACTAAAGTTTGTCGGACAGCGTGCGCAGGACCACGCGCGCGGGCGCGCCATCGCCGGCGCCTTCGGCGATCTTCAGTGGCAAGCAGATCAGTTCGTAATCGCCAGCCGGCACGCCCGAAAGATTCAAGCCTTCAACGATAACGACGGCGCGCGAAAGCAGAGCGATGTGCGTGCGATGATGGCCGGAATGAAATTTCTCGATCGAAAGATAATCGATTCCCACGAGCTTCACGCCGCGATTCACCAGTAATTCTGCGGCCTCGGGCAGCAGATGCGTAAAGTCTTTGCGAAATCCTTCACCGTTCCAAAAGTTTGAATTTCTCGTGCGAAAGATGATGCGCTGGACGTCTTCCAATTCGCCGGACGACAAAAACTCGGAATCAATTTCAGTTCGATCTTCCGGAACGTGAATCACGCGCGCCGGGCCAATCAGCACATCCAGCGGCAGAGAATCGATCTTCGCTGCACCTTCGATGAAATGCGCGGGCGCATCGACGTGTGTGCCGGTGTGCGCGCCGAAGTGCAGAAATGAAACGTTGGCCGAATCGCCGCTAGCCAACGACGATGCCGCTTCGATCTTAACTGGCGGATCGCCTTCATAAATCGGCATGCCGGAGCGAATCGGAACTGTAACGTCGTAAATCGCCATTTGACTTTTGCTTTGCGCGCTTCAATATAAACGCAAATAGTGAAACCGGAAAGCACCGAGAATCGGCCACGCATCGCGGCGTCCAGCTACCTAAATACCGCTCCGCTCATTTGGAGTTTCATTCACGGATCACAACGCGACGCGGTCGAGTTGTTCACGGACACCGCGCCCGCGCGATGCGCGGAAATGCTTGAGCGCGGCGAAGTCGACGCGGCGCTCGTTCCCGTCATTGAGTATCAACGGATCCCCGACATCGCGATCGTTCCCGGCGTGTGTGTTGGATCAAAGACCGCCGTACGCAGCGTGGTGCTCGCGACCCGTAAGAATAATCTGAAGAAGATTGCACGCGTCGCGCTGGACGAATCGTCGCGAACGTCAGCGGCGCTAGTGAAGATCATCTTTCGCGAGTTCCTCGGATTCGAACCGGAATGGAGAACTGCCGCGCCTGATTTGAAATCGATGCTCACGGACGCGGACGCGGCTTTGATCATCGGCGATCCGGCCATGAAGATTCCGCGCGATCAGTTTCGAGTATTTGATTTAGCTGCCCTCTGGCACGAATTCACCGGCCTGGGATTATTGTTCGCGATGTGGATGGCGCGAAAGGATAGCGTCGAAAAGATTCGCTCGATTGATTTCGCGGCGGCGCGTGATGAAGGGTTGGCAAATCTTGATCGAGTCATTGCCGATTATCCGCATCCGATCGAATCGGTCCCGGACGAAATCAAGGCCTACCTGACACAGAACATCGTGTTTGCCGTTGATGAGGAAATGCAAAAAGGGCTAGCTCAATTCTTTGAGTTAGCCCACAAACATCAAGTGATCGACAGCAATAAATCGATCGACTTCATTTCGTCTTGATCCGAATCTCAACTTTGCCCGCAGCGCGCTTGGCTCGATTTGTTTCACGGATTGGCTTGAGCGCTCGCGAGAGTTCCTGAAGTTGCTTGACGATTTCTATCTTTTCTTCGAAAGGAAGATCGGCAAGCCGTTTCCTTCGAGCTTCTTTCGCTCGAAACAAATCTTCAACGGTCATCTTTGACAGATCAAAATCGGGCGTGTTCATTATGGCTCCAACTTGTTTAGGAAACGATTCCACTTGTCGGAAAGTCCGTGTTTCTTCACGATTCCGAGAAAGGTCTTCATATCTAGCTTTCCGGAATTAATCAACGCTTCCACTCTCGCATAATCCTTAAGGCGCCCCGACCGCAATAGTTCAGCTGCGAGCCATTCAGGCGAAAAGATTCTAGTTTCTGTGTTGCCGTACTTCGCCGACCGTGCATTCTTAAGCGCACCCTCCTGAGTAGTTTCGGATGCCGGAATGAATTGTACCAGCCAATCTTCAATTAAGACGCCTTCTTTAACTGCCGGGTAACCGAGGTTTTTAAGATACGAGTAAATGGGTTCAAGCGACAGCAATCCCGCTTTACCGACCGCAACGGCCGAGACCGGGATAAAGATGTCGAGATCCTTAGTATCATAAGGTTCGATGTAATAAATCGCCGCGATTCCACCGCCGATGGCGTATTCTTCAACGACACCGTCAGCCTGCATTTGGTTGAGAACCTGAAGGACTCGTTCCATGCAGAACTAGCCTACTTCGCCATTAGCGCTTCGATCTCTTCGCGTTCCTTCGGGACTTTGTGCGTTAGCACGCGCGCGCCTTTC
Organism: Pyrinomonadaceae bacterium; assembly: GCA_035577445.1. Classification (GTDB taxonomy): domain Bacteria; phylum Acidobacteriota; class Blastocatellia; order Pyrinomonadales; family Pyrinomonadaceae; genus UBA11740. The sequence continues at coordinate 3,250 of DATLVM010000255.1, read as the reverse complement.
TCGGTCACCAGCACATCGTCTTCGATACGCACGCCGATGCCGAGATACTTTTCGGGAATCTCTTTGTTGAAGCCTTCCGGAATGCGACTGGTGTCGGGTGAGATGTAAAGCCCCGGCTCGATCGTCATTACCATGCCGACCTCCGCCGGTCGCGATTCGCCGTTGAAGTAGTACTTGCCCGCGTCGTGCACGTCGATGCCGAGATAGTGACCGAGGTTGTGCATGTAGAACTGCATATACTTCTTTTCTTCGATCAACTTCTTCGGATCACCTTTCAGCAATCCCAGCTCGACCATGCCTTCCGTCAGAATCTCGATCGAATGAGTTTTCAAATCTTCGAGACGTACACCAGGACGCACCATGTCGACGCACGATTTCTGACATTTCAAAACCAAATCGTAGATATCGCGTTGGGCGTCGGTGAACTTTCCATTGATGGGAAAAGTGCGCGTAATGTCCGACGCATAGCCTTTGTATTCCGCGCCTGCGTCAAGCAGAAGCAAGTCGCCGTCCTGCAACTGATCTTTGTTGTCGATGTAATGAAGGATGGTCGCGTTGCCACCCGCGCCAACGATCGAGGTGTACGACGATCCGGATGCACCAGCCTTGCGAAAGTAAGCTTCGACCATTCCCTCGACTTCGTATTCCATCATCCCGGGTCGCACAGTCTTCATTACTTCGACGTGAGCTTCGGCGGAGATGTCCGCGGCGCGCTGCATGATTTCGATCTCTTCGGAAGATTTCAGCACGCGCATCTCGTGAAGGATCGTGCTGGGATCGACGATGGTTGCCGGAGGCTCGAAGGGCTTGCGATTGCTCTCGCGCATCATGGTGAGCTGTTGAATGATTTTCTGATCGATGCCTGAGTCCGTGTGACCGAAAGCGTAGTAGAGCACGCGTGGACCGTCGAGAATCTCAGCCAACTTTTCGTCGAATTGATCGATCGTGAAAGCTTCGTCGGCGCTGTAATCGCGCCTGGCGCCTTCAACGCCCGCGCGGTAGCCGTACCAAATCTCCTGATCCAAATCGCGCGGCCGTACGAACATCGTGAACTTCTTTTCTTTCGCCGGCGCGATCACGGCAATCGCTTCCGGCTCTTCGAATCCCGTCAGGTAAAAGAAATCCGAGTTCTGGCGATAACGATAGTTCGTGTCGTGCGAGCGCACGGCTTCGCGCGCGGCGGGAATGATAGCGACTGAATCCTTGTCCATGCGACGCATGAACTCTGCAAGCTGCGGTTTGATCATTCGACTCTCCTCAAGAGATGAATTTGAAGCGACATTGTAGCTGAGACCGAAGCGCCCGCGGTAGCTGGGGATTAACTCCCTCTCCCACTGGGAGAGGGCCGGGGTGAGGGAGCGCAGCTTTACACGAGATCGTCACCATTATTTTTTGTTTTCTCGCGCGACGCTACACCTCGCGGGAAGGTGTCTTAATAACAAGACCGCACTAAACCCTCACCCTAACCATCTCCCAGCGGGAGAGGGAATAAGACTACTGACATTCGCTCGTTTCTAAGCGATAATCTTTCTAAATGGCTCAAAGCATTCCCGCCAAATCCCCTGGCGCTGAAATCATCTGTCACGATCCGGCAACCGGCGAAGAGATTGGCCGCGCTCCGCTCACGATGCCTGAAGAAGTTGCGCGCGCCGTGGGCCGGGCACGCGACTCGCAGCCCGCTTGGTCTGCGAAGTCTTATCGCGAGCGTGGCCGCATGATCATGGCGGCGCGCGAGGTAATCCTGAAAGAGATGGAAGAGATTGCTTTCTTGATCTCGATCGAGACCGGCAAGCCCGTCGCCGAAGCAATCTCGCTGGAGATCGCTCCCGCGCTTGATCTGATGCAGTACTTTGCGCGCAAGACGGCAAGTTTGCTCGCCCCGCGCCGGATCGGCATCGGGCAGTACTGGTTCATGGGCCGCACCTCGTATGAGATTTATAAGCCGCTCGGCGTCGTCGGCATCATCTCGCCATGGAACTTTCCTTTCTCGACGCCGCTGGATGAAGTCACGATGGCGTTGATGGCCGGCGACACGGTTGTCCTAAAGCCGAGCGAACTCACGCCGCTTACCGGTTTGAAGATTCAGGAGATCATGACGCGCGCTGGATTGCCTGAAGGAGTCTTGCAGGTTGTGACCGGTGATGGATCCACGGGAGCCGCGCTGGTAGCGGCCGGCACGAACAAGATCATGTTCACCGGCAGCGTCGCGACGGGAAAACGCGTCGCCGAATCCGCGGCGAAGTACTTGATACCGGTCGTCCTCGAACTTGGCGGCAAAGATCCGATGGTCGTGCTTGACGATGCGAATGTCGAGAACGCCGCGCGCGGGGCCGTGTGGGGCGCGTTTGCGAACTGCGGCCAATCGTGTTCGTCAGTTGAGCGCTGTTACGTCCATGAAGATATCAGCGAGCAATTCATCTCGGCAGTCGTGCGAGAAACGCAGCGCCTACATCAGGGAAACGGCACAGAGAAGGCGATCGATATTGGATCAATGTCGAGTGAGCGACAATTGCGCACGGTCGAATTGCATGTCAACCAGGCTGTCGCGAATGGCGCGACTGCGCTCACGGGCGGCGAACGCTTGCGTGACATAGCCGGCGCTTTTTATCCGCCGACCGTGTTGACGAATGTGAATCACCAAATGGACGTGATGCGGGAAGAGACGTTCGGTCCAGTGCTGCCGATCATGACTTTCCGAACTGAAGACGAAGCGATTCGACTGGCGAACGATAGTGACTTCGGATTAACCGCCAGCGTTTGGTCGAACAGCATTCCGCGGGCTCAACGCATTGCCGCGCGCATCGACGCCGGCACGGTGATGATCAATGAAGTGCTCTACACGCACGGAATCGCCCAGGCGCCGTGGGGCGGTGTGAAGCAGAGCGGCCTCGGTCGGACGCACGGTCGCGCGGGCTTACTCGAACTTGTGAATGCGCAACACATTCACGTCAATCGACTCCCATTCATTCCGGACCTTTGGTGGTTCAATTACGATGAAGGCGCCGGCCATCTCTTCCGCGGATTTGCCCGGCGATTTGCCTCAGGTTCAATTTTTCAGACCCTCCTGTTGTTGCCGCAAATGATTCGTAGATGGCGAGAACGCTAAAGTTGCTAAAAACTATTGACTTTCAATGGTCAGCAACTTATTATGCCCGAACCTTACGGACAGGTTCGCCCCAGGTACAAGTTTGTAGTCAATGTTTTGAGATGGTGGAAGTGTGTCACAGCGTAAATATGACGGGTGATAGTA
>DATLVM010000254.1:0-3720 GCA_035577445.1 Pyrinomonadaceae bacterium | reverse complement strand
GACTGCGGAGGGGCCGATGTCCTGGGTGTTAACCGTACCCTGGAGTGAGATCGCCGTCCGGCTGTCAGGTTGAGTAATTTGGAACTGCCACGCGTTAGTGTCGAGCACGACCGTTGACTGCAGGGGAATGTTAACGCCCAGGTTTCCGAACGGAATGGCGGTCGGTGAAATCAACTGGTAATTGGAACTCTTAAGAATCGAAATCAGCCGGGCGTTGTTGCCACCGATAATTAATTCGGCCGTCAGGTCCGCAAGCGGGGAATTAGGATTAGCGATCCAGGCCAACCATTTGGAGCCTGGCTGGACCTGGCCGAGTACGGCTGAAAGGTTCTGCTTGAAGGTCGCGGGATTCGCGATCGCTTTGTCCGCACCGGTCCAGAACCAGCACCCCTCGTCAGAGTCCCAAACCGTTCCGGCGTTTGGTGCGTCGCCGAGCGGATTGCCACTAAGGCTTTGGTAGTAGAGCGCGACAGAACCGGACGTGCCTCCGGAGTAGAGGCTGTCCGCCCCCGGTACGCGATGGAACACCAGATCGCTCATCGTAGGAAGGTGCGGAAAGATAAAGCCCGACCGGCTCGCCGGAATTCAGCGGGCCGGCCGGTGATTAGTTCGTCGGCTCGTCAGCCTGGAGACGAGTAACGCTCAGGCTAGTCGGATGCGTTGAAGTCGAGGATTTGATCCCCACCTATCACGAATCCCTCAGTCGTCTCGACGAAGGCGTTGTTCTTAGCGATGAAGCAGACCAGGTCGTCGGTGATGCGAACGTTGTCGTTGTCTGTCGGAAATTTCACGTTTCCGGTAGCTACGCCGTCAGCCCAGGTGACGGAGATACTGTTTTCCCCTACCTTGTTCGGCTCTTCGCCGCGATAGACCTTGCCTGGGCCGTCTTCGAAATGCTTGGCAGAATCGACTGCGATGAAACTGGGTTGGTAGCCCTTGGCCGGATCGCTGTTCCAACCATCGATGGTGCCCGCGGGGCCCCCATTGAGGGTTAACGTAGCCGGTTCGTTGAAGAGATTGTAAATATAAACCTTGCCTAATGTGCCTGCCATGAAATTTGTCCTTTCTTGTGCTCTGTGAGCACTTTCGTGTTTTGACTTGGCGTTTTTTCGTTACAGATTCTTGGTTTTCCTACAGCATCAGTTCTTCTACCTCGTCGTTCATTCCTCTTTCGTTGTAGGAACTTGCTTGGCTCGTTTCAAGCGTGAAGCCGTGCGTGTCGTATAGGACGACGCAGTCACGGAAGACATAAAGCACCAGATCGTCGGCGATTGAGACAGGGTGGTTTTCCTTGTTAGCCGCCGGGACCTCGATTGCGTTGTAGCTGGCCACCCAAGCGCCGGCTTCATCCTCGAAGCGCGCGCTCGTGCTGTTCCAGAAAGTTCCGGGGTTCTCGTTGTCGGGCCCACGCGGAACTGGCACGGAGCTTGGCAAGTACGGCGCGCTATTACTGCGGTTGCGCAGCACGACAAAATGATTTTTGGCTGGTTCGTTGAAGTAGGCCGCGACATTCTCTCCAGTCGCGTTGAAGACATATACCTTTCCCCAACTGTCAGCCATATCCTCACCAGTTTCACAAAGCGAAAGCCTGTGACTCGCAGCCTAAAACTGTGTCTGTGATAGCAACTAATTTCTTAAAGAAACTTGATCGCCCGAATGTCTTCCGACGTGCTTACCGCAGGAGACGTCTTCAGCGAACCATCTGATTCAGCTGTTGAGTCAACAAGTGCGAGGTTAACGTATGAGCCTCGCGTGGGAAGACGCCAGCTTCCGATCCGTCAAATAGGCGGCGGAGTGTACTACTAACTGCAAGTCAGGACAAGTGCAATTGACTCTTTTCAGCACCGACCCAAAGTAAAAATTGGGGTCTTAGGAGGTTCTTTAAAAATGGAGCGGGCGACGAGGCTTGAACTCGCAACTTTCAGCTTGGGAATCAAAATTTTCGCCTCCTTTATTTTGGTATCGACACCTTACCACCTCGATCCACTTCTGAATCAGGCAAAAAATGTTCGCGCCGTAAGCGGAAGTGAAGAAACGATGGCGATCAAAGAAATGCAAGATTTGCCTGATCCCGTTCAGGGATACAGATCGGCGATCCTCGCGACAAGATCACCGCGCTCGGCGAAGGGAAGTTAATAACGGTCGAAGCTTGGGCTCTGATTGCGAGAAAAGGCTGCGGCGAATCTTGTAATTGCAAACTATTATCTGTGGCCGATACTGACAATCATATTGTCTTGGTCGATCCGTCCGTAGGGAATCCCACGCTCGCAAGAAACGAAGACGATTCGGAGACGGCGGAATTTACGCCGCGTCCGGCTTGATCATCCAAAGCTCGCGCGAGCGAATTTGCAACCGTTGATTACGTCGGGCGGCGGGAAATTGCGAGTGAGAATATCGGGGCAACTCATGTTCGATTCGGAGCATTCACTGGGACATCACTTGAAGCGTCACAATAACTGGGAGATACATCCCGTGACTGGGTTGAAATACCGTCCAATAACGCGTTGCACAGAAAGCCAGTGGGAAGAGATAGAACAGTAAAGGAATGCGCGCCATGAAACCATCACGCATCCTCACAACTGCTTTCTGTTTTTGCTGCTGGTTTTCTCGTCGGCTGCCGGACAACATCCTCACCGACGTTATTATCGGAACACACAAAGCCGTCGAGTTCACGCACCTATGTTCCGCAACAAAAGCGCCAGCGGGAGCAACCGCACGATGTCGCGATGGCTCGTACAGTTTTAGTCAGAATCATCGCGGAACGTATTCGCATCATGGCGGAGTTGCAGAATGGTTTAGATAGTTTGCTGGCAGCCTCACAGCGTTTGTGAAGACGTAAGAGCCCCTGCCAGCTAAACGGGGCGCGAGTCTGACAAGAATCTTCTCGCCGCCTCTGAAAACTTTTACTTGACTAGTGAGATAGATCGAACCGCGTGGGCCGCAAGCCAGTCTCTTCCCCGGCCAACGTGAAGGGCGGCGCGAAAGGGTGAGAACTTAGCGCCGCCTTCTCTTTTTGGAAAGCTCCTCGCTGACACTCATGACGGTTTTACAACAGCACCAACCACGCTTTCGCGAAGTTGTCACTCGTGCACGACAAATAGCAGTAACCTGAGGAAAAACAGGTTCTCCCCAGATAGAACGTGCCTCTAATACAGGATGCGATCGAACGCAAGTTATTTGCGGATCGGTTCCAGCGGCTCGGCACCCTAGAAGTATTTAGGGCGTTTGTCCCGATCCGTATCAATTTCATAACTAACACCGCCGTTCGTGCGCTCACCCCGCTTCGTCCTTTCGATCTCGATCACGTGACAATGACACGTGAGGTCGGTGCTTCCAGTGAGACCGGCCAGTCGGGAGTCTTCAATTCTTCGCCATTTTTCGACGGGCGGGAGTGATTTCTGCATGTGAGGTTCCGCGTGCAAACAGAAATTCCGCCACAAAGCTCCCCACACAAAAAAGAGCCGCCTATTCGTAGCGGCTCATAAGTAGTTAGTGTTAGAGATGATATTGGTCGGGACGGCGAGATTCGAACTCGCGACCTCACGCACCCCAAGCGTGCGCGCTACCAGGCTGCGCCACGTCCCGTCAAAACAAAATCAGTATGGCCGGAAAATGCTCTTTGTCAACGGGCGAGGGCTGCTATTTCGACTGGCTGCGCAGTCGTTCAAGCTCTTCATCGCCCTGCTCAATCAGATTGAGAATCTCGCGTAGCTGCGAAGC
>DATLVM010000253.1:0-9105 GCA_035577445.1 Pyrinomonadaceae bacterium | reverse complement strand
CGCGATGATGCCGACTTGGGTGGCGCTGGCGCCGAGGTCTTTCAGCAGTGGACCAATGACGCTGTGCGCGCCCTCGTAGGTCATGTCAGCAAAGAGGCTGACAAAGCCCAACGCCACAATGAAGCGATAGGCAGCTTTGCGATCCAGTTTTGCGCTACTCATCGACGCTGGTTACGGATTCACAGTCTCTCGTACATAATTTCCCACACCGATAAAACGCCAAGCAACAGCAGCAAGCCAACTCCGACATAACGCACGACCTTTGGCGAGACGCGATCATGAATCCATCGGCGAATGCCGGCGCCGGGAAAAGTTGCCAAAGAGCCTTTGGTGACCATCGCTGCGACGGCGCCCAACCAAACCACCAGGGCAACGTGATACTTCGCAGCCATCGCCGCCGCCGTGACCTGACCGACATCGCCCCATTCAGAAAAGAAAATCGCGGCGAACGAAATCATCGCCACTTTATGGGCCTTGTGCTGGTCGCGCTCATGCCGATACTCATCGTCCTTTCGCCATAAGGCGATCGCGACACCGACAAAACTGGCTGCTGTGATCGCGGCGACCAGCAACCGCGGCAATCGGGCGATGACTTCTCCGATCAAAACTGCCACGCCCATCTTGGCCATGAACGCGGCCACCATTCCAATCATAATTGGCGCCGTGCGATAACGCGCCGCCAGAACACCGGTCGTATAGAGCAGCTTGTCGCCAACGATTTCGGCGATGAAGACGGCTCCGAAGGTGGCGAAGAAAACTACTAACATCGCTCACTCGAACACGAGATGAACTTTCGCATCAGGAGCGCTGACGAAAGTCGCTTCGACCGCGAAAACTTCGCGAATGCGATCCGCGGTTAAGACGTTCAACGGTGCACCTTCCGCAACGACGCGTCCTTTATCCAACAAGACAATATGATCGGCAAACCGAACGGCCAGGTTCAGATCATGAACGACGCCAACCGTCACCACCTCGGGCGCGTCAGAAAACGCGCGCACCTTCTTCAGAAAATCTATCTGATGTTTGATGTCGAGAAAAGTGAGCGGCTCATCAAGAAACAAATACCGAGACGTCATAGTCGAAGTCGAAACATCTTCGGATTGCGCCGTTGACGCGTCGCCATTCTGCTGCGAACCCTGCCTCGAACCATCGCCCCACAGTTGCGCCAGCACCCGCGCAAAGTTTACGCGTTGCATCTCTCCGCCGCTGAGCGTTTGATAATTGCGATCGCTGAATTCCGTGACATCAAAGTGCGCCATGACCTCATCAACGATCTGCTCGTCGTGGGGTCCGGGACGTCCACCGAAGTGCGGATATCGTCCCATCATCACGACTTCACGCACGTCGAGGGGAAAGGCAACTTCAATCGCTTGCGAAAGTACCGCGCGACGTTTAGCAAGTTCAGCTTCGCTCGAATCGTGAACGTCTGCGCCGTCGTATTCGACCTTGCCTGTTTGCGGATGCAGCAGGCGCGCGAGCACCTTGATCAGAGTCGACTTCCCCGCTCCATTCGGGCCGATGATCAGGTGCAGCTTGCCCGGCGCGAACGAGACAGAGATGTCGGAGATCAGTTCCTTCAGTCCGACGCGATAGGTAATGTTGGTCGCAGTGAGCATGGGACTAACCGTGTCAGAAGCCCGAGCGTGAGCGAGGGCCACTTTCCAAAGAGGCCCTCCCTAACGGTCGGGCTTCTGATACGTTCTAAAAAACGTACCGCCGTCTTCTCAACAGAAAAATGAAAACCGGCACACCGACGGCCGAAGTCACAATTCCGATCGGCAATTCCGCTGGTCGGACTACGAGTCGCGCCAACAAGTCAGCCAACGTGAGAAGCGTCGCGCCCATCAACGCGCTGCCCACGATCAGGTACCGATTATCGGCGCCGCCAATCATGCGCAGAATGTGCGGCACAACCAGGCCAACAAAACTGATGACGCCGGTAAACGCCGTGGCGACCGCGACGATCACGACATTGACCGAGAGCACGATCCACTTCAAACGATTTACATTAACGCCGAGGTAGGTCGCTTCTTCTTCGCCAATCATCAGCGCATTAAGCTGCTTTGAATAACGCAGCGCGATGATCGATCCAACGATCGTTGAGACAGCCACGATCTCGACAGCTTTCCAGCTGGCGCCGGACAGAGTTCCCAAACTCCAGAACGTGATCGAGCGCGCCTGCGGATCGCGGGCGATGTACGACAGAAAGCCAATCGCGCTCATGAACAGCGCGTTCACGGCCAATCCCGTTAGCAACAGCATCACAATCGAGGCTCGACCGTCCTCACGCGATCGAGCGAGCAGAAAAACGAGGTAAGTTGAAATCACTCCGCCCAGACACGCGGCGATGGGCAAGCTCCAGAGGCTCTGGCCGATGTGAAAGACGCCACCGAGCACGAAGAACATCGCGGATCCAAACGCAGCGCCGCTGGATGTTCCCACGAGTCCCGGCTCGACGATTGGATTCCGAAACAGAGCCTGCATCAGCGTGCCGCCCACGCCGAGGCTGGCGCCGACGAGCAAACAAAGAATCGCGCGCGGAAGTCGCAATTCAAGAAAGATGCGTTGATCTAAAGTTGGCTCAGCGTGGTTGGGTAGAAGCGAAGCTAACGCGCGGCCGATTTCACTGATTGAGAAATCTATGGCGCCATAGCGGATGGAAGCGGCGAGCACGAGCAACGTGATGACGGTCAATGCGATGAGCAGTGCTACTCGATTGCCGTGTGGTCTCGTCACTTTTGATGAATGATAGCAGCGACTTTCCCGATGTTTTCGCCAGAGCGTGGACCGAAGTAATTTAACACGTTCTCTTCGATTCGGTAGATGCGACCCGTCTTGGCAGCATTCGACGTGGCGACGCCCGGCAAAGCCTTGATCTGATCCATCGAGCCACCCAGACGATCGTAGCCGTAATCGGTGAGGAGAATCACGTCGGGATTCGCCTTTGCCAGGATTTCCGGCGACTCCATGCGTTGCATTCCGCGTCCGGTGTTTTCGCCGGCCATCTCTCCACCAGCCAACTCGATCATCTGGCTGACGCCGCCGCCATCGCCACCACCACCCTTGCCGACAACCATGTAGACATTCGATGCGCGGCCGAAATGAATGACCGCGACGCGCGGACGATCCGTGTACTGCTTCACCTTTTCCAAAGATGCCGTGCGTTGCGCGTCCATTGTGTTGCAAAGCTCTTCCGCGCGGGCTTCTTTGTGAAAGTAGGCGCCCATCTCGCGAATCAGGGCCTTCGCGCCGTCGAACGAATCGTTCTTGGCGGTGAACGTCTTCATCGAAATGTTGAGTTGTTGGAGTTGCTGAACCACCTGTGGCGGGCCAATGTTGTTATCGTGAATGATCGCCGTTGGATGCAGCGAAAGAATTCCTTCCGCGCTCAACGCGCGATGATAACCGACGGTCTGTTTGTTCTTTACGTCTGGCGGATACGTGGTCGAGAGGTCGACGCCGACAACTTTGTCTTGCACACCGAGCGCCCAAATGATCTCGTTGTAGATCGGCGAGATAACCACGTAGCGCGCGTCTTTCGAATCGGTCGGGGCGTTGCGGAAACGCGAGCAGCCCGAGCCCAAAACAAGAATTGCCACCGAGACACAGAGGCACAGAGCAAGAAGCCGATTTGGCCGCGGATGCACGCAGATAGACGCGGATATTGAACTCTGGAAGCCATCGCGCTGTCTTTTGATTTGTTGCTGTTTCATCCGCGTGAATCCGCGTTAATCTGCGGCTAATTCTCTCCGTGTCTCTGCGTCTCCGTGATGTAACTACTCTTTCGAACACGTTAGAAAACAAATCGCGCCTGCAACTGGAAAACCCTCGGCGGATCGATATTCGCGAACGCCGGAATCGCGTTAACTGCCGTGCCTACGCCGCCGACGAACTGGCCGAACGTCGTCGCGGGCGTGGTGGCGTCGCCGTAAACCGTCACGCCGCGACCAAGCATATTCGCGTGATTGAAGATATTGAAACCTTCGAGCCGCAGAATGATGTTGCGCGTTTCGCTCTTTAGCAGACGCTTCTCAACAAAGAACGCTACATCCGATACAGGTGTACCCTGGAAAGCCGACTTCGGAACGACTGCTCCGTTAATCACCGGACGATCGTTATTCGCGCCATCGCCATTGTTGTCTACGCCTGTGGTCGCATTGAATGGTCGCGACGAGCCCAGCATCGCTAACGTGCCCGCGGTAATCTGGAACGGGAACCGATAGTGCACTGTAATCACTGCGCGGTGGCGCTGATCGACGACGCTTGGCCCACGCTCTTCTTCGCCCAAACGGGTAATGATGCTTTGATTAGGATTGATGCCGTTGCCGTCCGGCTCGCTGGTGTTTGTCGCCTTCGATAAAGTGTAACTCAGCGACGCGTACAGGTTGCGCATGCCCCGATACGTGAAGCTCGTCTGCAATCCGTTGTAATCCGCGACGCCAAGATTCATGAGCACGTTCACCTGACGAATGCCGCCATTGGCCGGCAGGATCGGCCGCGTTGCGTTTGCTGCAGCCACGGTCCTGACTTGTCCCGGGGCAGTTCGATCGAAAACCGATGGCGCATTCAGATCAACGGTGCGATTGATGTTGCTCAGATGCTGATGGACAAAGTCAGCCCCGAAGAACATTCCCTTGATTATTTCCCGCTCAGCGCCGATCGAGAATACCTGGCTGCGCGGATTCACCAATTTGTCCGGATAGAACGGCAACAGATTGAAGTTCAATCCATAGCGCGCGAATTGCGCTTGGTAGAAATCGCGGCGGCCGGCTTGAATTGTAATGTCGCGCGCGGGCAATTCAGATGCAGGCACCGTCCGCGGATCGACATTCACCGGAACGGCCGTCAAGGAAGTCGGAAAACCCGTCTGGCCCGGCGTCGCCGTATAAGTCGTCAAGCCATCAAGCCCGTTCACCAAATAACTCGCGACCAGGTTTGACTGAATCTGCGTGTAGTACATTCCGTAGCCGCCGCGAATCGATGTGCGCGCATTGCCGCCAGGATGCCAACCAAATCCAATGCGCGGGGCGAAATCATTCTTCGCGTCAGTCAGCGTTTGGCGGTCGTACCGAAGTCCCAGATTGAGAGTCAGATCCGATCCGATTTTCCAATCGTCCTGCACAAAGGCCGCCAACAACCATTGTCCCAGGTCGTAGTTATTGACGCCGAAATCGATCGGTTGCGAATAATTCTGCACGTCCGCCAGCGTCAACGAACCAAAGGGAGCCGTGGTCGTGTTTTTGAAAGTGAAAGTGCCGAGGATCGCTGTGCCGGGCTCGCTGCCAAAGCCTGCCGATCGATGATGCGTAATGTTGCCACCAAATCGAAAGTAATGTTTCCCCATGGACCACGAGAGAGTGTCGGCGAATTGAATCTGATGACTCAAAAGGTCCGAGGCGCGCGATTGACCAATCGTGAACGGCACTGCTCCTCCACGCGTGTACGTCGTCGATAAGTTCTGAGCTTCCCAAAGCGTTACCGGATCGCCGTGCAAATACGCGAACCTGGCCTCATTGAGCAAATGCGGAGTTATCACTGAAGTGAGGTTCGCTTGAATCGTCCAGGCTCGCCGCGAGTACTTGCGAGCGACGCTCGGTGCGTTCGTGCCTCCGACGGCATCCTGCGGATTGTCGTCATAGAATCGATCGACGTTAAAGCGAACCATCAAAGACTCGTTCGTCGTGAACTTATGATCGAGGCGGCCATCGAAAAGGAACTGCCGATAATGGCCCGTGTAATCCAGTCGACCATCGGCCGGCAACACGAACGCCGGCAGCGAAGTCGACAAGAAGGTCGTCCGGTTCTGTCGCGTGTAATCAGACGTAGCAAAAAAGAAGGTCCTGTCCCTTTTGATCGGTCCGCCGATTGAACCCGAGACCTGTTGCAAAGCATCGGGAATATCCACCGGACTGATGAACTGAAGCGTGCTCGGCGTAACGCAGGTTGTGACTGACGGCGGACAGAATCCGTTGGTCGAAAAGCTCTTCGCCTGCCAACCGCCGGGACGAATCAAAACTAAACCTTCGCCGTGAAAATCGTTGGTTCCGGATTTGGTGACGATGTTCAATGCCGGTCCCGACGTCCATCCGAATTCAGATGAGAACGCGTTTGTGAGCACCGACATTTCCTGAATAGCACCGATCGGAATCGTCGCAATCGCCGTCTGTCTTCCCCAACCTTCATCGTTGCTGGCGCCGTCCAGCGTGAACGTCGTCGTGCGACGTGAACCGACACCGGTGATGAAGTACACCTGATTAACAAACAGATCCCCGGTGCCCTTTCCTGATCGGAATGCTGAATTGAGTAGAGGCAGCGCCGAAGTCTTTCTTCCGAGAATCGGCGTTTCATTAATCCGCTCACTTTGCAGCGGCAGTCCGATTTGGGGATTGGTGCGCACGCCCTCGGTGGTGCCGTACACGGTAACTTCGCTCGTGCCGCCAGTCGCTACCAGCTTCACCCTCACCGTTGACGTTTCACCCGCCCGCAGTTTCAGACCCGAAACATCCTCTGCGGTAAAACCCCTCATCGTCACCGTCACTTTGTATTCGCCCGTCAGCGGCAGGGCGGCAATCGTGGCTGTGCCTTCATCCCCCGAAACCGCTTCACGCGTCGCGCCAGTCGCGGTGTTCACCACCGAAACGTTTGCGCTCTTCACCACTGCACCGTTTTGATCAACGACCGTGACGACAATGCTGGCAGTGTTGGGTGATTGGGCGAGGGCGATCACCGCGACAATCGTAATTAAGCAACAGCACAGACTTAGTTGGATCAAAAAACGCTTAGTCATGTTTTGGGTCCTCAACTGAGAAGTTTCCGAAGCGAGGGAACTAAGAATTTAGCGAATAAGGGGCTAATACTACCAGCCGCCGTTGACATGAAGGAGGTCGCGAGATCCCTTCGGCTCATCGAGAAAGCGCAGTAGACAGGCTTGCGCAAGTAAGAACTTTTTCTGATAATCGGCCCGCGAGCAATTCACTAACACGAATGAAGCAGTGCCCAAAATGCAGCCGCACTTATGCCGACGACACGCTGGTTTATTGTCTGGAGGACGGCAGCACGCTCGTTACCCAACGCGATCCTCAAGAAACGTTACGGATTCCTTCACCACGGCCGACTGATTGGCCATCCAGTCCCGCATCAACACCGGCGCCCGCTTATCAGACCAGTCACGCTAGGAGCCGGTGGCCAATTTATTCCTTAATCGGATTCGTTCTACTCCTGTTATTGGCAGGAGCAGCGGGCATCCTGATCTTCGGCTATTCGCGTATGGCTGCTTCTACCTCGGTAGCGAACGATAATCAGCGGGATGAGAAGAAGAAGAATGAGTCATGGTCCAGCCCGTCTCCCGAGGCTTCGCCGACTCCGCGGAGTTCCGCCGCTCTGGTGGGTACCTGGCGGACCAATGTGGTTGAGAACGGACAGAGTATGGAGATAAGCGTCACTTTCTTGTCCGGTGGCGACACTCGCTATCTCTTCAAAGATGCGCGCGGACGGACCGCCACCGATAAAGGTACCTGGCAATATTCAGATGGAACTCTTTTTGAAAGATTCTCAAGTGGCGCGTCGGGGAAAGCCTCGATCAAGTGGATCGACGACGACACCGTTGAGTTAACGATTATCGACAACGGCGTACCTTCGTATATCGGCCTGAAGCGTCTGTACCGGCGGGTTACGTGAAGCTCTTAACCGGGACTGACGTCATCATTTCCCGAACCAGCCAATCGGCTTGCCTGAGAGATCGACCCAAACGCTCTTCACTTGCGTGTAGAGTTCGAGCGCGTGCTTGCCCATCTCGCGGCCATAACCTGATTGCTTGTAGCCGCCGAACGGCGACGCGGCATTCATCATGTTGTAGGTATTGATCCAAACGACGCCGGCTTTGATCGCCTTCGCGAAACGGTGCGCGCGCGTGATGTTCTGCGTCCAGATGCCGGCAGACAATCCGTAAATCGTGTCGTTCGCTTTCTGGATCAGCTCGTCGTCGTCTTTGAAAGTGATGACGCTTGTGACTGGGCCGAAGATCTCTTCCTGAGCAACGCGCATCGAATTATCGACGTCGCTGAAGATTGTCGGTTGAAAGAAGTAGCCGCTTTGAAGCGCGCCTTCGAGTTGGGGCGCCTGTCCGCCCGTGAAGACTGTCGCGCCTTCTTCACGCGCGATGCCGACATAACTTTTAATCTTGTTGAGCTGCTCCATGGACACTTGCGGACCCATCAGCGTCGCTTTGTCCATCGGATCGCCCACCTGGATCTTGTCTGCCTTCTCTTTGAAGCGCGCCAGGAATTCATCCTTCGCCTTTTCTTCGACGAAGATGCGCGAACCGGCACAGCAAACCTGGCCTTGATTGAAAAAGATTCCCATCATCGCGCCGTTGACCGCTTGATCGAGATCAGCATCGGCAAAGATCACGTTCGGCGCTTTGCCGCCGAGTTCGAGTGAAACCTTCGTGAGGTTTTCAGCCGCAGCTTTCGCGATCAATTTGCCGACTTCAGTCGAACCGGTGAACGCAATCTTGTCGATGCCTTTGTGCGAAGCCAGCGCGGCTCCGGCCGTCTCGCCGAAACCGGTGACGATGTTGACGACGCCTTCGGGGAATCCTGCTTCCTGAATTAGCTTCGCGAGCTCCAGTGCTGTTACCGGAGTTTGCTCCGCAGGCTTTAACACCACCGTGTTCCCTGCGGCCAACGCGGGCGCAAGTTTCCACGCGGCCATCAACAGAGGAAAGTTCCACGGAATGATCTGACCGCAAACGCCGACCGGCTCGCGCAAAGTGTAATTGAACATCTGTCCCGGCACCGGGATCGTTTCGCCTTCGATCTTCGTCGACCAACCGGCGAAGTATTCAAAGTTTTCCACCACGCCCGGCAAATCGATATAGGTCGATTCCTTGATTGGCTTCCCGTTGTCATGGGTCTCCAACTCAGCAAGCTGCGGGGCGTCGCGCTCAATCAATTGCGAAAGTTTGTATAGCAAACGGCCGCGATCGCGCGCGCTCATCTTTGCCCATTTGCCTTCGAAAGCTTTGCGGGCGGCGGCACGGCCTTATCGACATCGGCCTTTTCACCTTCGGCAACTTCGGCGAAAGTTTCGCCTGTTGCGGGGTTC
>DATLVM010000252.1:0-17532 GCA_035577445.1 Pyrinomonadaceae bacterium | reverse complement strand
AATGGGTGTCCTTCACACTCCAGACTATTTCGCGATTCGACAGGAGACCGCTGGGTGGGAAGAATGCAAGACCGAAGAGCAACTCGAGAAACTTTCTGAGAAGAATCCTAATCGATACTGCCGTGGGGAAGATGGAGAGTGGCGCTGTCCACCGGGAGAAGCCTATGCCGACCAATTCAATCTCTATTATCGCGTTCGCTCTTCAACCGATCGGCTTAGGGACCTCACGCTGCGAAGGTTTCTCAAGTTACATTGCACGGCTGGCGACGGCACATTGCCTGACCGTTCATCGTCTTTTCGCTCACGAGCTAATTCCAAAGATCCAGCAGTACGCACCCTCAACCTTCAACAGGCAAGGCTGTGCTGATGATCAGACGCGAGATCTGATAGCCATCAATGGCATGGGGCGAACCGCGCGAAATTGGGTGGCTCTTATTGAACATCTAACCGGTCAACAATCTTTGGCTGCCCTGACAATGCTTCCGTGGCGACGCGTCCTATCCGAGAGACTTTTATTGCGACGCACGCGCGCTTGGTGTCCAAAGTGCTTCGATGAACTAAAGAGAAATAAGAGGATTGTTTACGAGCCGCTCAGTTGGGCATTAACGGCTGTCGAGATTTGCACAGATCATGCGATCAAACTTCAAAAGAAATGTCCACATTGCCGGAGAATGTCTCTGCCATTAAGCGGGACACTAATTCCGGGTCGTTGTTCACGCTGTCTTGGCTGGCTCGGTTGCAGCAGCCTAGAAATGTCGGAGAGCCCAGCTAAAGATAAGCAATATGAATTATGGGTCGCTAAAGAATTGGGGCAGTTAATTGAGGCAGCTTATAAACTGGACGGTTGTCCGAGCCCGCGACGATTCAGCAACTTTCTCGCGACTTATCCAGACCATGTGTGCAATGGTAATGCCACCGCATTTGCTCGATTCCTAGGTATATCGCGGCTGCTCTATCATCGCTGGCGATTCATGAAAAAAGTTCCTCATATTAACTGCTTGTTGAAAGTCTGCTACCGCAGCTCTATCCCACTCGTAACGCTCTTGACCAGCGATTCTGATGACCCCGCAACCATCAAGCGTCTATCCATTTTGGCTGGTCCTATCGACTCGCATCAGCAGAAAGCTCGTACCGCCCTTTTGACAGCGCTTAATGAAGATCCAGTGCCGTCAGTCCAACAAGTTCTTCGGCGTCTGGGCTCGAAGGACGTTCGTTCGCTTTACACCTATCATTCGGAACTCTGTAAAGCTCTAACAGCAAAGTATCGCTACACTAGGAGAAAGCGCGCACCGCCTCGCCCGGAAAGGATTCGTCGCGCTGCGGCCGATGGCGCCGAGATACGCGCAGCTTTAGAAGACGCGCTGAACGAACGCCCGTTCCCAAATCTGCGGGAGGTTGCGCGGCGTGTCGGGTACTTTACTGAAGGTCCCTTAAAATCTCGATTCCCCGATCTGTGCCGGATACTGGTGTCACGCAGGGAGCACGCGAAGCCTGCACTTGAACGTGCACTTCTAGAACCCACGCCCCCAACGCTGATCGATGTTGCGAGAAGTTTGGGTTACGCACATGAGACCACACTTCGGGTGCTTTATCCTGAAATGTGCGACGAATTAGTCGCGCGTGGCAAGAAGTATAGAGCCCAACAGCTCGATCAGATTGGGAAAACACTACAGTCAATGCTGCTCATTAATCCCGCGCCTACAATGAACGAGGTCGCCAACCGACTAGGGTACAAAAAATTCGATGACAGCAAACCAGTGCTATTGAGGTACTTTCCCGAACTCTGCGCCGCCATCAAAAGCAGATTTGAACAGCATCGCAAATTGGCGCACCAGCAACTTACAACTCTTATGGAGGAGGCATCTCATGAAGATCCACCTCCGTCACTCAAGGAAGTCACTCGCCGGACCGGACATGTGCGCAGCTATATATCGATGACGTTCCCTATTCAGCGCGAAGTAATCAAGGCTAGGTACCGCGAATTTCAAAGGAAGCTAGCGACTGAACGAAAGGCGGAAGCCAAATCAAAAATCAATCAACGCGTGTTGGAACTAAAAGCGGTTGGCGAATTTCCGGCACTAATAAAGATTGCGCGGGCCTGTAAAGCCAACATCGGACTAAAAGGGACTGAACTCACAGCCGTCTTACGTGAAGTGCGGCAGGAACACGGAATCAGATACTCCCATGCGAGCGGCAGATACACTTGGAGCCACTAATTTGCCCGAGGTTATTAGTAACCATGACACATTCCTGAAAAAGCCAAATTCTTAACTCTCCCAAGTTCGTCCATCCACACAGTTTTAAGCGAAGCGCGAGCCATTACGAAAATTCAAGATACTCTGTACTTTCCAAACAATGGAACCGTTATTTGCCGCGCTTTTGGAACCATTAAGTGGCCGAGAGAGCGTCTAAAGGAGAGCGGGTAACAATTTACGAAGGAACTTAGGCAAGTTGTACTGGTTCTGAAAAATTGGAAGCAATAAGTTGCCGGCCTCTATTGGAACCATAAAGTTGCCGGAGCGGCAAATTAATGGTTCAAGTCACACAACTAACTCTGAAAAATGATCTATTGAGTTGGCTGGGAGGCAGGGACTCGAACCCCGATAGCCAGATCCAGAGTCTGGAGTCCTACCATTGGACGACCTCCCAGCGATGAAATCGAATTTACGGATCTAGCCTTGGCAAGTCAACTTCCGTACCAGTCCGTACAGTGCTCATTGACCGAACAAATAAGAAAATACTTGTTGCGTCCGTTGCAGGATAAAAGCAAAATAGGCGTGCCCGACGGTACCTCTCTTTTCGCCGTTCCTTCCGTTCTGCTAATTCGCTAAATCCGACGCCGACAATAATGTCTCAATCAAACATTTCCCCCGACATCAATGAAGCGCGCTTGCGCGCTGAGGTTGAAGAATACGAAAAGAAGCTGACCGACGCTGCGGCGCTAGTGGCCCGCGTCAGGCATGAGATAAACAATCCTCTGGCCGCGCTGCTGGGTCAGGCGCAATTGCTGCTGCGCGAAGAGTTGAGCGAACGGGCTCGGAAACGCGCCGAGACGATCGAAAGTCAGGCGCGACGGATCCAGCTGATCGTGGGCGAATTGCGCGAAGTCCAACTACCCGCTGCCGCCATCAATAATCCAGACTAGCGGTCAGGCGAGATCGAAGAGCAACAATTCAGCGCGATCCCTGGCGCTGATCTCTAATTTGTCTTCGCGGTTGATAGCGGCGCCATCGCCTTGATTCAACGCAACATCGTTAAGGCCAACGCTGCCGCGCGTGACTTGTAGCCACGCGTAACGATTCTTTTTGAGATCATGGGTTAGTTTCGTTTCAGGCTCAACGATCGAGGCATACACCCGTGCGTCTTGATTAATCTTCACTGAGCCGTCGCTTCCCTCAGGCGACGCGATCAGGCGCAACTTATTCTGCCGATCCTCTTCGCTGAAGAATTTCTGTTCGTAACCTGGCGCCAGGTTTCGCGCGCCAGGCATGATCCAAATTTGGAGTAGATGAACCGGCTCGCTTGCGGAAGGATTGAACTCGCTGTGCGCTACTCCAGTGCCCGCTGTCATTCGCTGCACATCACCGGGCCTAATCACCGAACCATTGCCCATGCTGTCGCGATGTTCGAGCGAGCCGGACAAAATGTAAGTGATGATTTCCATGTCGCGGTGCGAGTGCGTGGGAAAACCTTTTCCCTGCGCCACGCGATCTTCATTGATGACCCGCAGAGTGCGAAAGTGCGTGTGGGCCGGATCGTAATATTGGTCGAACGAGAAGGTGTGATACGTGTCGAGCCAACCATGATCCAGGTGACCACGATCTTCTGATTTGCGAATGGTGATCATCGTTTTCGTCCCCTTTAGCGGTCGTTTGAGAGTAGCCCAGTCCCGACTCATCGGGGCTGGGATCTAAGCCACAAAAACATCCAAAGCCCGCGAAGCCGGCGACCGAGTCTTTCGATGGATCTCATCTATTAGTTTGGGAATCTCGTCTCGCGTGAAAATCGACAGATCAGCCAAATCTAAATCGGTCGACAAACTCGCTCTCCACTTCTCGAATCTTTCAATCACGAGGTCTCGATCGACGTAGTCAATAGTCGAAAGATATAGAGCATCGGCTTTCTCGAGCGTACGTCGCGCCGAGGTCTTCAACCTGTTCTCGCCGGCCCGCGCGCAGGTAATCGCGTAGTCAGGATTGATGAATTCCAGAAAGCTGTTGCCCTCAACAATCACGCCGCTGCTTTCCACTCGTGCGAGCGCTTGGCTGATTCCCTGCTCAACCTGATCTTCGCTGACGATCACCCAATGGACATTCGCTGCTCCTGCGTCCCAGAAGCGGCCCGTATCTTTTCCCTTTTCATAGTTCGACTCGCGGCCCGATCGAATCAAAGGCTCGTCGCGTAAGAGATCGCTGACGCAGCAACCGTTTGGATCTTTTCCGCACGAACGATAGTGGCCGCGCGTCAGCTTGATCGCTTCCCAACCGGGCAAACTCCGGATCAATTCACAGGCCAACGTCGTCTTGCCCGTGTTCGAGGACAATCCACTGACGGCCACGATTGCTGGACGATGTTCACTCATGAAGGCACTGACGCAAGCAGAATTCGCACGAGCTCTGCTAAGCCCGCAGCATCCTCGTGGTCGAATCGCGAATGTTTCGGACTATCGAGATCAAGCACTCCAATTAATCGTGAATCTTTCATCAACGGTATCACGATTTCGGAATTCGACGCGCTGTCGCACGCGATATGACCGGGAAACTCATGGACGTTCGGCACGATGACCGTGTCACACTTGGCTGCGCCGGCGCCGCAAACGCCCTGACCAATCTTGATGCGCACGCACGCCGGCTGGCCTTGAAATGGACCCAGCAGGAGCTCGTCATCTTTCGCAAAATAGAAACCCGCCCAATTTAGATCCGGCAGCGAATGAAAAATCAGCGATGAAAAGTTCGCCGCGTTGGCGATGAGATCACGCTCGCCGGCGAGCAGACTGGAAAGCTGCGCGGCGAGTTGATCGTAAAGTTCGCGCTTTGAGGCTTGCGTTGTCATTCTGAATAGTTACCCACAAAGGAAGACAAATAAATAGGCCGCAGATTAACGCGGATTGCCGCAGATTAGAAAAACAATAATTTCGAATTCGCGTTTATCCGCGTGCATCCGCGGTTAATTCCTGCGCTTTCTCTGTATCCTCTGTGGTGAAACTTTCCGCCGGCCGAATGCTGATCACCACTGACTTCGAAGCCGGCGTGTGACTCTTATCAGCAAAGTGATCGATCGGCACAAGCACGTTGGCTTCCGGAAAATAAGTCGCGGCGCAATGACGCGGGATGCTATACGGCACGATGCGAAACGACCGCGCGACTCGCTCTTCGCCGTTGAAGCGGCTGATCAGATCGACGAGTTGCCCTTCCTGCAATCGTGACGAGCGAATGTCATCCGCGTTCAAGAACACGACCCGTCGTCCGTTGCGAATGCCTCGATATCGATCGTCGAGCCCGTAGATCGTCGTATTGAACTGATCGTGGCTGCGCATCGTCATCATCAGAAATTCGTCGGGCTGTAAATCGATTAGCGGCAAGGGATGAACTGTGAAGTGCGCTAAACCATCTTTGGTTTTGAACTCGCGTTGGCGAATCGGATTCGGCAAATAGAAACCGCCCGGCTGACGCACGCGTTCATTGTAATTCTCAAAGTCGGGCACGACGCGTTCAATTGCATCGCGAACGCGATCATAATCGGCGACAAGGCCATCCCAATCGGTGTTGAGGTTCGACAAACCTAAGTTTGTCGACCTGACAGCTTTTGCCAAACCAGCTACGATCGCCGCCTCACTCAACAAGTGTTCTGACGCCGGCGGCAGAGTTCCGCGCCATTCTTCGACGACTGCCATTGAATTTTCAGTCGTCACGAATTGCGGACCAGTCGCCTGCTGATCAATCTCAGTTCGACCGAGGCATGGCAGAATCAACGCCTGTTTTCCCGTAATTAAATGCGCGCGATTCAGTTTCGTCGACACATGAACAGTCAACCGACACTGTCGTAAAGCGTCCGCCGTATATTCCGTGTCCGGCGTTGCCGACAGAAAGTTTCCGCCCAGCGCAAAGAACACCTTCGCCTTGCCTTCGTGCATGGCCCGGATCGCATGCACAGTGTCGTAGCCGTGTTTACGCGGTGGCCTAAAATTAAATTCCTTCTCCAGGCTATCAAGGAATTGCGGGGTCGGCTGTTCCCAAATCCCCATGGTGCGATCGCCCTGGACGTTGCTGTGGCCGCGCACCGGACAAAGACCAGCGCCCGGCTTGCCAAGCTGGCCGCGCAGCATCATCAGGTTCACGATTTCCTGAATGTTCGCGACGGCGTTCTTGTGCTGAGTCAGGCCCATGGCCCAACAGAAAATCACGCGCTCGGAATTTATGAAAAGCTTCGCGGCATCTTCGATTTGCGATTTTCGAATTCCCGATTGTTCGAGAATGTCGCCGAGATGCACGCGTGCGAGAGCATCTCTGCATTCCACAAAGCCAGTCGTGTACTTGTTGATGAATTCGTGATCGAGAATTTCGCCCGGTCTCCGCTCTTCAGCATCGAGTACCTCTTTCATGATGCCCTTGAGCAAAGCGACGTCACCGTTGATGCGCACTTGCAGGAACAAATCGGCGAGTTGTGTTCCGCTGCCGAGCCAATTCCAAAATTCCTGCGGATGTTTGAAGCGCGTCGTGCCGGCTTCCGGCAGCGGATTGATGTGCACGATCTTGCAGCCGCGACGTTTGGCTTGAAGCAGAGTCGTGAGCATGCGCGGATGATTTGTGCCGGGATTCTGACCGATGATGAAAATCGCGTCACAGAGATCGAAATCTTCGAGCGTCACTGTGCCCTTGCCGAAACCGAGCGCTTCTTTCATTCCCGTGCCGCTCGATTCATGGCACATGTTTGAGCAATCCGGCAGATTGTTCGTGCCGAACTGTCGCACGAACAGTTGATAAAGAAACGCGACTTCGTTGCTGGTGCGACCCGACGTGTAGAAGATCGCTTGGTCAGGAGACGCGAGCGCGTTCAACTCTTTTGCGAGCAGCGCGAAAGCGTCTGTCCAAATAATAGCCTCGTAATGCGATGCGCCTTCACGCAAGATCATCGGGTGCGTGATACGTCCTTGCTGGTTCAGCCAGAGATCCGATTGCTCAGCTAATTCCTGGACGCTGTGTTTCGCAAGGAACTCCGGGGTAACGCGCTTCCGGGTCGCTTCATCGGCGACGTGCTTAACGCCCTCTTCGCAAAATTCGAAACGTGAACGCTCGCCGTCGGGCTCAGGCCACGCGCATCCGGGACAATCAATCCCGTGCTTCTGATTGAGATGCATCAGAGTCCGCGAACCGCGCACGACGCCCATCTCGCCCCACGCGAATTTCGCGGCCACGAGCGCGGAAGTCATGCCACCAGAAACTTTGCTGATCGGTTGGACGTCCGGCGGAGTTGATTCGAGCGGTGGCTGTGCTGAAGGCAGCGCATCTGTGGGTTGCGCTGAGACTACCTCATCGATGTCGTATCTGCTTTGAGCCACGGCGAAAAGGATTCGTTGAGAATCTGATTGTAGAAATGGCGCTCAGGTTTTGCAAAAGCGACTTGTGCGGTCGGGGCAGTAGCCCGACCGTCAGGAGGGCGTTCTGATTGCCGCGGAAACAAACTGCGCCCTCCCTCACGGTCGGGCTACTGCCTAAAGCATCATTGACTTACTTCAGCGTTTAGCTTAAAAGCATCTTCTTCTCCGCAATTCGATTTTCGGGTTTCTCAAAACAGTTTCATGCCGTCAGCTTCCAAAGGAGCCAACATGCATCTGAAAAGGATCAGCAACTTGCTGTGTGCAAGTTTTCTCTTCATCGCATTCGCAGCCATTTCAATCAACGCCCAAAACGGTTACCCGCGTGATCCGAATCAGCAAATCGATCAGGACTACACAAAGAAGATTGCCGAGTACACGACCGAGAAGTTCTTCAACTCGCCGCTGACGGATTACCTGCCGGCGTCGTCCAACATTCCGACGCCGAAGGCCGTGCTGGGCGATGTCGCGGGTGCGCCGAACAAGCTGCCGTACGCCGAAGACGTTTACAAATACATGCGCATGCTCGAAAAGGCTTCACCGCGTGTAAAAGTCTTTTCAATCGGCACTACGGAAGAAGGTCGCGAACAAATCGCGGTGGCGATCGCGTCGGAAGCTTTGTTGGCGAAGATGGAAGAGAACCGGGCGCGCCTCACGAAGCTCGCCGATCCGCGGCTCATCAACATGAATGACGCGGAAGCTGACCAACTGGTCGAGCAATCGTTTCCCATCTACTACATTACGGGAACGATTCACTCGCCTGAGACCGGCGCGCCGACGGCTTTGATGGAACTCGCGTATCGCCTCGTCGTCGATGACAGTCCTTATATTAAATCGATTCGCGACAACATGGTTACGCTGATCACTCCGGTCGTGGAAGTCGATGGTCGCGATCGTATGGTGGACGTTTACAACTGGCACCTCGCGAACCCCGGAAAGAACTGGCCGAACCTCGTGTACTGGGGCCATTACGTCGCGCACGATAATAACCGCGACGCGATGGGATTGTCGCTGAAGCTCACGCGCAACATCCTGAACACTTATCTTTATTGGAAGCCGCAGGTGCTGCACGATCTGCACGAGTCGGTCGCTTATCTTTATGACAACACGATCGGCGACGGCCCTTACAACGCGTGGGTCGATCCGATTCTGACCGACGAATGGCAACTGATCGGTTGGAAGAACGTTTCCGAGATGACCAAGTTCGGCATGCCCGGTGTGTTCGCGCACGGCACGTTCGACACGTGGTCGCCGGGCTACTTGATGTTCATCGCGGCGACGCACAACGGCATCAGCCGCCTCTACGAAACCTTCGGCAACGGAGGCGCCGACACGCTGACGCGCACGCTGTCCCCCGCCGAGTACGAGCGCACCTGGTACAAACAGAATCCGCCGCTGCCGCGCGCGAAATGGTCGCAGCGCAACAACAATAACTATGAGCAGACCGCGCTGCTCGTCTCGCTGGATTACTTCAACAAGAACCAGAAGCTGTTTCTCAAAAACTTCTATTTGAAATCGAAGCGCTCGATCGAAAAGCCGAAAGTTGAAGGTCCGGCGGCTTATGTTTTTCCGGGCGATGAACCGCGGACCGGCAATCAAGCTGCGCTCTTGCGCGTGCTTCAGGCGCAAGGCTGCGAGATTTCTCGCGCGACGGCGCCGTTCACGGTCAGCGTGAAGAAGAAAGCGATCGCTCGAGCTCCGCGCGGAGGGTCGGCGACGCCATCAGCTTCACCGGCCGCCAAACCTGACGACACTGAACCGCGCACGTTCCCGGCAGGCACTTACATTCTGCGCATGGACCAGCCTTACAGCCGTATCGCCGACGCGCTGCTCGATTATCAATATTGGAGCCCGCGCGATCCGCAACAGAGTGTTTATGACGACACGGGTTGGACGTTTGGCGAAGCTGCCAACGTGCAAGTCGTGCGCGTCACCGATACGAAAGTGCTCGACGCGGCGATGCAACCCGTCAGCGGCGAGGTTCGTGCGGCGGGCGGCGTGAGCGGGACCGGATCGATTTATCTCGTCAACGCGAATGCGGACAACAATCTGATCACTCTGCGTTATCGCTTACGCAAAGCGTCGTTCGATGCAGCGGAAGATTCATTCGAAGCCGCCGGTAAGAAATTCAATCGCGGCGCTTTCATTATTCGCAACGCGACAACCGACGAAGTGAACAAAGTCACCGCCGAACTTGGCATTCAGGCGTCTGCCGTTGCAACCGCTCCAACGGTGAAAACTCATCCTGTCAAAGCTGCGCGCGTCGCCATCATGCACACGTGGCAGAGCACGCAGGACGAAGGCTGGTGGCGGATCGCGTTCGATCAGATGGGCGTGCCTTACGACTACATCTCGACACAGGAAGTCGCGAAGGACGCCGACCTGAATAAAAAGTACGACGTGATCGTGTTCGGGCCGGGCAATGGCAATGCCAACGCGGTTATCCAGGGCCGGCCGATGTATGGCAATCCGATTCCGTGGAAGAAAACTGAACTGACTCCGAACCTCGGCGGCTTCGCGTCGACTGATGACATGCGTCCGGGGCTGGGCTACACGGGATTGATGAACCTGCAAAACTTCGTGAAGAACGGCGGCGTGTTCATTGGCGCGGATGATTCAGCCAGCTTTGCCGTGACAGCCGGCTTCACGCCCGGAGTGTCAATTCAAAGCGCTTCGCGGCTGCGCGCGATTGGCGACTTGCTGAAGACGCGCATGGTTGATGCGACGAGTCCGGTCGTGTACGGCTATGGCGACACGCTGTCCGTGTATTGCTTCAACGGACCAATCTTCAACATCAGTAACGTCGTCGGAGGTGGTGGCGGCGGTCGTCGAGGCCCAGGCGGCGCAGGTCGCGCAACCGGGCGTGGTACTGCCGACGATCCTGACGTAGTGCAGGGGCGCCCGCCGGCAGAACTTCCCGAGCCACCACCGCAAGCCGAAGTCTGGGAGGCATCGCCAATCAACGAAGAACAACGTCGCAACCTCGTCGGCTTGATTCCACCGGCGCAACGCCCGCGTGTGATTCTGCGCTGGGGCAATGCGAACGAGTTGCTCGTGTCTGGATTGCTCGACGGCGGAGATGAGATCGCGCAACACGCGGCGGTCGTCGACTCGCCGCTCGATCGAGGTCACGTAATTCTCTTCTCGATGAATCCTTTCTGGCGCGGACAAACTTCCGGCAGCTACTCGCTCGTGTTCAATACGATTCTGAACTTCGATAACTTGAACGCGGGAAGGAAGCTGGACGAGAAGTAGGCGCAGGCCTGAGTCGTTAAGGCAAAGCTGATAAAGGCGAGCTAAGGAGTCGAAGGGCTTGTTCTACCGATCTTCTCTTGGAGCCAGCCCATTAGACCCGTTAGGTCATCGAGGAATTTATCGCGGGATAAATCCCAGTGCTGGTTGAGAAGAGGCTTTATCCAATCGAAGTTTTTGATCTCCTGAGCCGAGCCGTGTAATACGGGCATTAAGATCCGTTTCGAGGTGGGATATCGGAAGCAACTGATTAGCTCTGCCAGACATGGAGTAGAGAGCGGATAATCAGCCGTAATCAACGGCAGAAAAATCTCGGCGTCCGCAACCCCCTCGAAAGCACGCCGCGCGGCCTCGGCATTATTTGCCGATTGATTCTCTTCAAAATACCAGACGCCGATACCGACGGCTTCCATCCTTGACTTCAAAAAGATGGCGACGTTTTGAGTGTCATTGTCGCGGCTGGAATAGCTGAGGAAAACCGGGCGCTTCCTTTCTCTGTGAGTTTGCGAAAAGCCCTGACTATAAAGCCGCCTGCTTCTACCGATACCAGCCAGGTTTTTCATTCTGAGCCGAAGTTCTTTGATATCCGTAATCTTAGAGACGACGTCTTCGGCGCCCATCGTCATTGCCTTGATGGTGTTCTCGCTGGACAGGGTTGTCGCCATGGCCATCCGGCCGGGTTTAGTGTGAATCTGCTTAATCTTTCCAATGAGAGCAAGCGCTTCCGATTCTTCGTATCCCAAATCAATTCCCAGATGCGCACGCGCGGACTCCGAGTGGGATTCAGTATGACCCAAATCAACGATAAACAAATCGATGGCATCCAGAGCTGGATCTGAGACGAGGTATTGCGCTGGCACATCTGCGGGGGCGTCGTAGCCAAAGACTTGAAAACCCTCTTCGGTTAAAGCATCCTCAATATTCGTCCGAAAGGTTCCACGTTTCTCGACGACCACTGCGCGGAAAGGCCGAAAAGGATTGTCCACGCGCTCCAGCGACGTCAAGTCAAGGGGCGGTAAAGCTGCAGCTTTACTCGCACTAACAACATGGTCCGTAAGTTCCATCAGAAACCGCACATACTCGCTAGTAAACTGATCGATGTGCATGCGGAAATCTTGGAGGCCTTTTTCGATGTAGGGCGCGATAGACTGTCCAATTCGACTTCGCCCTGTATCCCACACCGCATGATCAGAAGGAATCCAGGTGATTGGGGTTATTGATGACCCGTTTTCATTTGATCTATGAATAGCACTAAGGCGTTCGCGGAGTTGAAAGATTTGATATTCCTTCCCCGCGCGCTCGCTGCGAAAGTACTCAGGGGAGGTTAAAGCCACCATCGTCTGACTGGTTTGGAGGGCCGACGCGGCGTCGGCTCTTAAGTCTGAGCCGTTACTGGCCTCTGCTGAATCGAGGAAGCCAACACGATAGATCCCGGACGAACGAAGTATAATGGTGACAGTAGCGTTGAGGTCATCGAAGAATCGCTGCAAGCTTTCACAATAGTCTGCGGGCGCATAACTCAAGTAAAAGCAAGGTGCCATAGCATTGAACTCCCGACCGAACTGAGTCGAGGTTGCCCGAACCCAGTAAATGAAACAGGAAATTGGGACTGGCGACGGTCGTGTGCGTCTCGTGAGTCGCAGACTCTGGGACGCCTGTTGAGTTCTTTGACTTGCGAGGTGCGCGAATGATAGTAGAAGCTTCGCCTGCCGGTCAATATAAATGAATCGCACTGCGGGAAGGGCCGACTAGAACCGAATGCGAATCGCGATCATCGGTGGCGGCATTGGCGGTCTGACCGCGGCGCTGGCGTTAAGGCAATTCGGATTCGAACCTCAAGTCTTTGAGCAAGCGCCGAATCTACTCGAAGTCGGAGCCGCCATCCTGATGTGGCCCAACGCGATGCGCGTCCTCAGCAGACTCGGGTTAGCCACGGCGATCCGCGATCACGGCGAAGTGCTGGAAAAGGCTCAATGGCTGCGGTGTGATGGAAAGCTTTTGAACCGATTTCGATTACCGAAATCTGATGTCCCGGCAGTTGCGCTTCACCGCGCCGATCTACAGCACACGTTAGTACAAGCTCTGCCTCAAGACACAATTCATCTCGGCCAGGTCTTCAAAAGCTACGAGCAGTTGCCTGATCAGATCATCGCCCACTTCGATAACGCGTCATCGGTTACGTGCGATGTGTTGGTTGCTGCTGACGGAATTCATTCCCAAGCGCGCATGCAACTGCTAAATGATGGCCCGCCGACTGAACATAGTTACGCGGCGTGGCGCGGGGTTGTGCCCCACACGCCGTCAAACGTGATGGCCGGTACCGCGACTGAAATTTACGGGCGTGGACAGCGTTTTGGATTCGGCCCTTTGGGATTCGGCAAGGTCGGATGGTGGGCCAGCACCAACAAATCTCTCATGCGCGATCACCGAGTGAACCCCGGCAGCGAAACCGGTGCACTGGCCATTCGCGATGAGCTGTTGCGGTTGTTCGCAGATTGGCATGAACCTGTTCTCGATTTGATCCAAGCCACTCCCTTAACGGCCTTCGTAAGAAACGGCGTGTTTGATCGATCGCCGATCACCAATTGGGGCACCGATCGGGTGACTTTGCTCGGCGACGCGATTCATCCGATTACTCCAAATCTTGGCCAGGGCGGAGGCTTAGCCATCGAAGACGCCGCGATTCTTGCTCGTTGCTTTGAAAAGTATGTATCGCCTGAACATCTCTTTCCCGAAAACACCTTGTCGGTGACGAAGGCGCTGCACAGCTTCTCCGCTCTGCGCCGGGATCGAGCGGCCGCGGTCGCACGGTATTCCCGGTTTTACGGCGTCATAGGCCAATGGGAGGGCCGCTTGGCCGTCGGACTGCGCGATCGAATCCTTTCCCTGGTTCCCAACGTATTAACCGAACGTTTCCTGCGAGGAGTTTTTGATTACGATGCCTATGCCGTCAGCGTTTAGCCAGTCGTAGATCAAACCAAGGGAGCAATTCGCGAAGTCACTTTCAAACGAGGAGAAGAATTCATGAAACGTTCAGCCATCGTGCTTCTAGTTTTGCTGCTGCTTTGCGCGAGCTACTCTGCGCAGCCCCGCTCTGAAACAAGAGGCCAATCCCTCTCCGAAAAAGTTGCCGGCATGCAGAAGTTCCCCGGCTACTTCCCTTTCTACTGGGACGCGAAAGCCGGAAAGATTTGGCTGGAGATCGACAAGTGGAATTCTGAGTTTCTCTACGTTGAGTCGCTGCCCGCAGGAATCGGATCGAACGACATCGGCTTGGATCGTGGTCAACTCGGGCAGAACTACATCGTGCGCTTTGAACGCATCGGCCCGAAGGTTCTGCTGATCGCCTCAAATCAAACGTATCGCGCCGCCAGCGAAAATGCCGACGAACGACGCGCGGTGAAAGATGCGTTTGCCGAATCGACGCTGTGGGGATTTGAAGTCGCGGCCGAAGATGGCAACCGCGCGCTCGTGGACGCGACGGCTTTTTATCTGCGTGATGTCCACGGAATTCCCGGCACGCTGCAACGCGGCCAACAAGGGCAGTTTCGCATCGATCCAGCGCGCTGCGCTTTCTATCTCGCGAACACGAAGAACTTTCCGAAGAACACCGAGGTCGAAACGACTCTGACCTTCACGACTGACGGTGAAGCCGGGCCGCTCGTGCGCTCAGTCACGCCGAATCCGCAAGCGATTACTGTCCGCGAACATGTTTCCTTCGTAGAACTGCCTCCGGCCGGTTACAGGCCGCGCGAGAATGATCCGCGCGCCAGCTATTTCGGAATTCAGTTCATGGACTTCGCCACGCCGATCAGCGAACCCGTCATCAAGCACTTCATCAGCCGCCATCGTTTGCAGAAGAAAGATCCATCGGCGGCGGTGAGCGATCCCGTCGAGCCGATCATTTACTACGTCGATCGCGGAGCGCCTGAGCCGGTGCGCTCGGCTTTGATCGAAGGCGCGAGCTGGTGGAACCAGGCGTTCGAGGCCGCCGGATATCGCAATGCATTTCGCGTCGAAGTCATGCCGGCCGACGCCGATCCGATGGACGTGCGCTACAACGTGATTCAATGGGTGCATCGCTCGACGCGCGGCTGGTCCTACGGAAGTTCGTTGAACGATCCGCGCACGGGAGAGATCATCCAAGGCCGCGTCAGCTTGGGTTCCTTGCGCGATCGTCAGGATTTTCTTATCGCTCAAGGCCTGCTCGCGCCTTACGGCAAAGACAAAACGGTGGTCGAGAAGATCATGCAGCAGGTTGTGCTCGCGCGCCTGCGCCAGCTTGCCGCGCACGAAGTTGGGCACACACTCGGCCTGCAACACAACTTTGCCGCGAGCACCACGAACCGCGCGTCGGTGATGGATTATCCTGCCCCGCTCGTGGCGCTGGGAGTCGATGGCTTAACCGATCTTTCGAACGCATACGCCAAAGGCATCGGCGAATGGGACAAGGTTTCGATCGCTTATGGCTATCAGGATTTTCCCGCCGGAACGAATGAGGGCTCTGCGCTCGACAAGATTCTGCGCGACGCTTTCGATCGAGGAATGCGTTATTTAACTGATCAGGACGCGCGGCCGCCGAGTGCATCGAGTTCCTACACGCATCTCTGGGACAACGGCGCGAATGTGATCGATGGCCTCGCGAACTTGATGAAGGTGCGCAACGCCGCGCTCGCGCGCTTTGGCGAAAACAACATTCGTGAAGGCGCGGCAAAGGCGATCGCAATCCGCAGATCGTTTCGTCGCCCGAGCAGAAGCGCGCGCTGTACGCCGTCCTCGATACATTGAAACCCGAAAATCTTGCGCTGCCTGAATCGCTCTTACGTTTGATTCCGCCGCGTCCGCCGGGCTATTCGCGCACGCGCGAGGACTTTCGCATTCGCACGTCGCCCGCGTTCGACGCGCTCGCGCCGGCCGAAGCTTACGCGAACCACGTCTGCGATTTTCTTTTCAATCCGGAACGCGCCGCGCGCGTCGTTGAGTTCCATGCGCGCGACAGCGCGAACTATCCGGCATTCGGCGATGTGCTCGACAAGATTGTCACAGAAACCTTCCGCGCTCCCGCGCGTGCGGATTACGAAGGCGAGATTCAGCGTACTGTGAACGCGGTCGTGCTGAACGAGTTCATGTCCCTGGCCGCAAATGAACGCGCTTCGAATGAAGTGCGCGCGATTGCGGAGCTAAAGTTGGACGAACTGAAAATCTGGGCAACAGAACACGCGAATCCCACAAGCAATCAAAATCAGCGGGCGTTCTTACTGTATGTGTCGAATCAGATCAAACGCTTCCAGGACGATCCGAAGAAGATGAACCTCACGAAGCCCAACGATCCTCCGGACGGACAACCGATCGGAACTGACTGGTGGACGATGCTGGATCAGGATTGGTGCGCGTGGCGGTAGGAACGGATTATCAGCCGCGGATAAACGCAGATTTGCGCGGATAGAATTGATTTCTGATCTGTGTCATCCGCTTTTATCTGCGGCTAATTTCTGTCTAGACCTAGCAAGCTATGAAGCAAAACATTCGCGCCATTTTCAATATCCTGCGCTCGCGAGAATTCCCTTGGTGAATGGCTAATGCCGCCGATGCTCGGGATGAAGATCATGCCAACGGGGCCGAGCCGCGCCATGTCCTGCGCGTCGTGACCGGCGCCACTCGGCATCTGCTTTGTAGTGAGGCCGAGTTCTTTCGCCGAACTGTCGATGATCGCGCGGATGCGCGAATCAGTCGGCGCTGGAATGTTCGTGTTGAGGTCTTTGAAATCGAAAGTCACCTTACTCGCTTGCGCAATCTGATCCGCTTCGGCGCGAATCTTCTCATAGAGCATCTGGATTTTCGTCGCATCGAGGTCGCGCAGCTCGAGCGTGAGAACTACTTTTCCCGGAATCACATTCGGCGCGCCGGGAAACGCTTGAATCTTTCCGACGGTGCCGACTTGCCGGCCGGGAACGCTTGTCACGACACGATTGACCGCTTCAATGAATTTAGCCGCAGCCAGCAAAGCGTCGCGGCGATTGTTCATCGCGGTCGTGCCCGCGTGATTCGCAAAGCCTTCGACGGTAACGTTCCACTGATTGATGCCGACGATGCCTTCGACGACGCCAATGTCGATGTGCTCGGCTTCGAGCGTCCCGCCTTGCTCAATGTGTAACTCGAGATAAGCCGCAATGCTTCCTTTCTCGCGCTTGACGCTCGCCAGCTTTGATACGTCGCCACCGATGAAGTTGATGCCTTCGCGGATTGTCTTGCCGCTGCTGCTAACGTGATCGAGCTCCTTATCGGTCAGCACACCAATCATAGCTTCGCTGCCGATCAGACCGCCTTCCTCGTTTTGAAAGATCACAACCTCGAGCGGATGCCGCGTGTAGATGTTGTTCTCAGCCAGCGTCTGCGCGACTTCGATCGCGCCCAGCGAGCCGACATCGCCGTCGTAGTTTCCACCTTCGGGCACGCTGTCGATGTGCGAGCCCAAAAGGATCGGCCGCAGCTTCGTCTCACTACTCTCGCGACGTCGTCCGATGATGTTGCCCGCGGCATCGATCGATGTGTCCAGCTTCGCCGCACGCATCAAACCCATTACGTATTCGCGGCCCTGCCGATCCGCTTCGCTGTAAGCGACACGACTAACGCCGCCCTGCGGATTCTTGCCGAACTCAGAGAGTTCCTTCAGATGTTGATTAAGG
>DATLVM010000251.1:0-13769 GCA_035577445.1 Pyrinomonadaceae bacterium | reverse complement strand
GCTCTACAGGACTCATCCCAAAAAAACCGACGAATCAATAAACGCAAACGCGAAGCAGAAACTGTCGCCGAAGAAGCGATGGAGTCGAAAGCGTCATCTTCGACTCTGCTCGAGTTTCCCGGATCCTCGCGCGCAGTTCCGGAATGGCGAAAGCAGTTGAGCCTGCGCGTGCGTGAAGTGCAGGAGCGCAAGGCGCGCGAAGCGGCCGAAGAACTAGCCGCCGCCCAAGCGGCTGGGACCGTCTCGTGTTCCCTCCCGTCCGGCCAGTTAGAGCTAGTAGCGGATGTGGACCAGTCGGTGAGGAACCCGATTGTTTCGAAAGCGCTCGAACGATTAGAGCGGGCCCGCCGAATTGAGATAACTACGCCACGCTTGACTGCGGTTGCGGCCGCACCCGCGCGCGTCGCCATTATTGAGCCGGCACCGATCGAGATTCATGAAGAACAACCCATCGAAGCTGTTGAGGAAGTTCCAACACCAAGTGAGGCGAAATCAAGATTTAGTGTGGTAACCGCACCGGGTGATGATCCGCAGCCGTTGCTCGCTCAGCTACCAATAGAAACTGAAGAGGCTGAGACCGAAACGCGCGAGAAGAAACCTGTGCGGGTCATCTCTGACGATGACGTTGCGCTATCGTATCTCGAAACCTGCTTGTCCGTACCAGCGCTGGAAGCCGACACGCGCCGCGATTTACCGGGATTCTCGCGCCGAATTACTGCCGGCGTTTTCGATCTCGTTTTCGTTGCGTTGATGGTTTCACCGGCAGTAGCCGCGGCTTACTACTCAGGAGCTACCTGGACAGACTCGCGCGTCATCTACATCCTAAGTGGCATTACCGCGATCACAATGTTTGCCTATCTCACCATCACGGTTGCGCTTACCGGACGCACGTTGGCGATGCGCATGTTTTCTCTGCGGACGATTGACTTGCGCACGGGCCTGATCCCAACGGGCGGCCAATCTATTCGTCGCGCGATTGTGCAGGTACTGTCACTCGCGGTCTTAGGACTAGGATTGCTATACGCTCTCATCGATCCGGACAAACGTACCGTTCACGATCGTCTCTCCAACACTATCGTCGTCCGCGCCTAAGTAACTCCAGCCATCTGTGACTGCTGATCATCGGCATCCGGGCCAGTGCTTGTGTTACCTTTTCGTCGAATGGATGACGCCTCGATTCAGGAGCTTGTCAACGAAATCAGTCCGCTGCTCGCCGGTCGCGCGCCAGGAAAAATCTTTCAATTTGGCCCGATGGCGATGGCCATTGACTTCGGCCTGCGGCAACACGGTTATCTCTTCATCAGCGTCGATCCGGCGCTCCCTCGACTGCACCTAATCAAACGCCGCGTCCGTGATCTTGAACGCCAAAGCACGTCACTCAACCAATTCGGGCTTGCGCTTGCACGAGAGCTGTCAAGCACGAGAACACTGTCGATGGTGAAAGATCTTCGGGATCGCGTCGTCCGATTTCAGTTTGCCGGCCAAGATGAATTGGGAGAGAAAAAGGCGGCCACGCTGATCGCGCAACTCACCGGTCGCTCCGCGAACCTCTTTGTAACCGACGAAGCGCAAATGATTATTCAAGCGGCGCGATCGACTGATAATTCAGGACAGAGATCCGGCGAAACGTACACGCCGCCGGCTGGTGAGGCAAAACCGCATGCCAGGCCAACGAAACTCTTCGAGTTGATTCACAACGGCGACTTCTCTTCTCCTTCCGAAGCCGCCGACGCATATTTCACATCGGTCTTGACAGAGCGTGAATTCGAGTCGCGCGCTAACGCAGCCCGCGCTCAGATTCGCAAGAGAATCTCGCAACAGCAGAAGCTTTTGAGAACATTGCAATCGGATTTGGACAGTCATGCGGACGCGGAGGAACACAAGCGCGCCGGCGATCTTCTGCTGGCGAATCTCAGTTCCGCCAAACGCAAAGGTAACCGCGTCACGGTGATTGATTATTTCTCAGAGAATGCCTCGCCGATTGAAATCGAGTTAGATGAATCAACATCCCTTACCGAAGAAGCGCAACGGCGCTTTGCTCTCTATCAGCGCTCAAAGCGCGCGCTCGCGCAAATTTCATTGCGCATCGTCGAAGTAGAGCGAGAGATTCACAAACTTCAATCAGAACAAAAGCAACTGGAAGGTCAATTGGCGTCAACGGACGCGCAAAACGAGTTAACTGGCCTCGCCCAGTTACAGGTAGTCCACGGCCCACGGACGACGGATACACTCTCAGGGCTTGCGCCAAAACGTGCGAGCGGCGATGCGAAACGCATTCCCGGCACGCGACGTTATGTCTCGTCCGACGGATTGGAGATTCTCGTCGGCCGCACGTCAAAAGACAATGACCATCTCACGTTAAAGATTGCCAGGCCGAACGACCTCTGGTTGCACGCCGCGGATTACGGTGGTTCGCACGTAGTTGTCCGCAACTCAACCCGCAAAGACGTGCCACACCGGACGCTGATCGAAGCCGCACAGCTCGCGGCGTACTTCTCACAAGCTAAGAAAGATCCGAAAGTCGACGTGCACTACACGCAACGCAAGTTCGTGACGAAACCGAAAGGTTCAAAGCCCGGTCTCGTCCGTCTCCAGCGATTCAAGAACATCACAGTCGAACCTAAGGAAGCTGTAAGCAGAACCTAAAGCTCGCCGAATCAACCTAGAATCGGTTCGATACAGCGCGTGGCAAATTTGTACTGATCTGCGGTGCAGCTCGGCCCAACCCGAGACTCGCTAAACGGCATGGGCGCAATAACTTCAAAACTTCTTTCTCACTGGCGTGCATGTTGCCTCGTTTCTTCGCGAGACAAACTTTGTGGGAGGGATCAACATGAATGCAATAACAATCGCTATCGTCGCGTTTTTTGCGATCGCGATAATCGTCGCTATCGTGTCGAGCATTTGGCTCTATACCGGTAGACGGCGAACGAAAGAGCTGCGCTCGAAGTTTGGGCCGGAGTATCGACGCATGGCTGTGGCCGAAGGCGATGCTGCAAAGGCTGAACAGCTTCTGACAGAACGTGAGAAGCGCATCAAGAAATTGGACATCCAGCCTCTAACGGATCGCCAACGAAACGGATTTGCCGATGAATGGGAACACACACAGGCGCAATTCGTCGACGATCCGACAGCGGCCGTAACCCGGGCCGACCTGCTGGTGCAGGAAGTAATGAATGTGCGCGGATATCCGGTGGCCGACTTTGATCAGCGCGTCGCCGATGTCTCTGTCGATCATCCAGCAGTCGTACAGAACTATCGTCTGGCGCATGAAATCGCCACCCGTCACGAACAGGGAGACGTCGGCATGGAGAAACTGCGCGAGGCCATGTTGCACTATCGCGCCTTGTTCGCGGACCTGCTGCACGACGGAGGCTTGCAGCCTGTGCGACAAGTAAGACCAGAGGAACGCGAGCACATTCGCCGCGTCGCCTAAGATCGCGTTACGCTCTCTCCCTGACACTAAGAAGGCCGCGGCTAATCGCGGCCTTCAATCTTTTGGTGGATCTAATCTTAAGAAAGCAGTTGCTCTGCTCAGGCACTGGCGGGTGCAGGCTCGAGTCGCTTCTTCTTCCTCAATATCAAAGCCGAAATCAGCGTGATGAGTAGGCCCACGGGAAATGGTTCAATGAAAGTCATTGCCACGTTGAAGAACGGATTGCTGTACATCTGCTTGAACTGCTGCATCTCTTGCGTCTTTTGTTGGATTACTTCGGCAGTAGCGCCCGACGCACGCGCCTGCGCGATAACTTGCGCCGCGTACTTGTCCACGAAATCGGGCATGAAGTTGAAATACAGAATCTCCCACGCAATCACGTAACAAACCGAAGAGATAACGGCGATCAGAATACCGACGGCGAACGCGCGGCCGAAACTGATGGCGCCGCCACCGACGTTCTCGCGGTACGAGCGAATGCCGAAGAACACCAGTATGAACGCCAGCACCATGGACGTGTAGCCAACGAACAAACCTCGATCAAAGCCGATCTTTTCAAGGAATGGGAGAGTCGCGAACATGAACGCAGCCATCAGCGCGCCGGAAATCAAACCGAAGGTGATAACGATCTTTTTCATTTGGTGAACCTTTCGAAGTTGTGTTTGGTAAAGCGGCCCGAGATTAGCCGCGAAGAGAAGAACTTGTCGTCATACTTTCGGGTGATTTTCACGGTTTCGGGTTGAGAATCATCCTTTTGGGTGAAAGATTCATCCGCAGATTAGGTATCAAGTCAGGACCATCCGCGTCAGCGGATGGATCAAAGAAGACTCCTTATCCCACCCGCTCACGCGGGTGATACTGACTCCCTCACGTCGGCTCTTCATTATGGAATCAGTTGGAGTTCTTTGCCTATCTGCACCGCCTGCGTCCGGCGCTTCGCGCTGAGTTTCTCAAACAAGCGGCTTGAGTGTGTCTTCACGGTATTCTCGCTCACAAAAAGGTTTTCGGCGATTTCGCGATTACTCATGCCGCCGGCAATCAACTGAAGGATCTCCAACTCGCGCGCGGTGATGCCGAGTTGTTGAAGCTTAACCTGGTTGAGTACAAAAGGCTCGCTCGTCGGCACCTGAATCTCGATCGGAACTTCAATCGGCACTTCTTTGACGACAACTGTGTTCTTCGTGAGCTTCAGTCCGAGCCAAACACCCACGGAAGCGAAGAAGAGCGCGATCAAGCCGCCGTAGATTTCGATTGAGCGCTCAAGCACGAGGAAGCGATATTCAATCAGTCTCAGGACGACGATTAGCAAGCCACCGCAGAGGCCGTAGATGAGCAGGTGCTTCTTCATGGCACAAAATCTTGGCCGCAGATTAACGCGGATTGACGCGAATAAGAACAGAAATGATGTGCCGTTGAAAAACTAAGTTATGTTGACTGTCTCTTATCTGCGGAAATACGCGTTCATCCGCGGCTAGTTCCTCTTTACGACCGTGATCGTCACCGACGATGGATACTCCTTCGAATGATGCACGAGGTTATGCGCGATGGCGCCGGTCGTTTCATCGTAGTTGTTTCCGCCCGTGTTCAGGTTTCGATCGAAGCGCGGGAAGTTGCTGCTGGAAATCTCGATGCGAACGCGGTGGCCGGCTTCGAAGAAGTTGCTCGTGTTCATCGGCGAGAAACTGAACTTGTAAACCTCGCCCGGCTTCATCCACGCGAGCGGCTTGTCGTAGCCGTTGCGATAACGCAGCCGCTGAATTGTCTCATCGAGATTGTAAGCGCGACCGTCCGGATAGACATCGATCAGCTTCACGGTGAAGTCTGTGTCCTTCACATCGGACGAAACATAGAGCGTAACTTCGATCGGCCCGCTCAACTCGATTCCCTCTTTCAAAGGTTCGGTGCTGTAAACGAGGATATCATTCCGCTCTTCCATCTTGCGTTGGTCCCATGCGCCGCCCTGCACTGCGTTGCCTGTGCAACAGACGTTGCCACCATACGAAGGCACAGGATTCATCGGATCGTAATCGAATTTGTCCGGCGCATCGGTCGCTGGCGCCGAAGCGAGGAGCGCACCGTCGCCATTCAAAGTGTTGGCCTTACCACCGCTCGATAAAAAGAAGGTCAGCGGCTGCGCGCCTTTCGGCGGCCAGGTGTCCGACGCTTGCCACTTGTTAATGCCCATCGTGAAGTAGCGCACGCGCGGAATCTTTTCCAGGATGCCGTTGTTCTCGCCTTTCAAGAATTGATCGAACCAGGCCCACGTCAGCTCGTCGTAATTCAAGCGCGCATCGCCCATGCTGCGTTCGCCCACGACGGTATTTTCGGCCGCGCGTTTGTACGAGCAATGAAGCGTCGGCGCGATCACCGCGTACTGGTGTGCCGAGACTTCCGGTGAAGCGGTCTTACGAACAAAGTTGTAGGCGGCAAGGTTTGGCCCAACTGACACGTCGTACCACGACATGAACCAGAAGCCCGGCACATTGATTTTCATGTTGTCGTGCCACAGGCCGCCTTTGTACCAAGCCGCATCGTTGGGGGCCCTTTTAATCATCGAACCCCCTGTGTCAACAGGCATTGTGTCGGCAAAGATTCCGTGCGGGCCATCGACCGCTTTGATGATGTCCATCTCCGGCAGATGACGCAGCGCCTTTGACCAATCAACCGGCGGCATCTGCTGCGCTAGGTCGAAAGACTTCGAAGCGCGTATCAAATCTTCTTGTGAAGTGCCTGGGGAAAACATTGGCCGCTGTTGATTCTGCTCGCCGGAGAGCCAGGCGATAAACAGCATTTGCACCGCGCCGCCGCGATACCAGTTACCCTGCTCAAAATAAGGGGCGACGCGACCGACGCCCGCGCCGAAGCCTTGTGGAATGATCGCCGCCAGCGCCGGATTGCCGAGCGAAGCGACTGCCAGTTGCCACTCGGCCGTTGACGAGCAACCAATCAAACCAACCTTACCGTTCGACCACGGCTGCTTCGCGATCCAAGTCAACTCATCGTCACCGTCGCTGAGCGGCGGTCCCAGAATGTCGTAATTCCCTTCCGAAAAGAAATGTCCACGCTCATTGATCTCGACATAGGCAAACCCGCGCTTCACCGCATCGAGTTCGTTGTTCATGTCGCGCGGCACTCCGTTGCGCACATCCCAAAAGTTGAAGTTGTAAGGCGTGCGCACGAACACCGTCGGATATTTCTTTGAACTATCTTTCGGTCGATAGACGTCTGCCGCCATCCGCTTACCGTCACGCATCGAAATCATCAGCTTGCGTTCGATGATCGCGACCGATTCGAGTTCCTGTTCGCGTTGGTTGCGCTGCGCGATTTGTTCCGGTGTCAGCCCCGCGCGTTGTTGGGCCGCGACTGGTTGATGTTGTTTCGAAAAGACAATGGCGGCGAGTGCCATTGCGATGAATGTCACCGACAAGATTGACTTCGCATTGTGCGCCTCTCGAGGATATGGGCCGGTTTGTACGCCGGGCCAGTTTGCGGCTTCGCCGCTTGATGTGCGGAAGGTCTATGACCTTCCGGCGCGATTAAATTAAACCTCCCCCCTGGCTTCGAGGCTCGTTACAGAACCGCGAACGGTAGTGAGCGGGTTAAAGCGATCACCCTTCCAACCGAGAGTTGCCCCATTATCCCGCTCGCTACCGCTCGCGGTTCTGTAACTGAGCCTTAAAGCCAGAGGGAAATCTAAAAGGCACGCCGCTCGGTAAGGCAAAGCCTTACCGCACATCGAGCGGCGGAGCCGCGCCACAGATTACGCAGAAACGCCGGATTAGGGAAGACCAGATTTCGCGGTAGTCTATCGCGTCACCGGTACCTCATATCCCTGCTGCAAGCCGAGCACAAATGTCTCCCATTGCTGCTGAAAGACATTCATGTTGACGCGAGGACCGAGGAGCCTTCGCAACGTGACGTATCCGCTTGCGTCTTCTTTTTTGTGAGCACGGAATTCGCGATAAAACTTCGTGAGTAAACCGCGTTGTTGAAGGTAATAGCAGAGGTAACGCGCTTGCGCGTAATGATCGCCGCGCTCGTCGTCGTAGAACTTATTCGAATCGAGTGAAGTTAGTTCTTTGAATGATATGACGGTGCGCGCCTTAATAGCTGCCTGCAAGCCCGGCAGCCGCCAATTTGTGTAACCGTGAATGTGGCCGTTCACTTCACCGCATTGTTCGTAGAGCGAACCTAGCCCCTCGTTGAGCCACGCCGGGCATTCAGGAAAGTTCGCTTCGACAAACGGATGAACGATCTCATGCACGAGAGTGCCGCCTCCGGTCGAGATGTTCATCACCAACGCTTTGTGCCGGCTGGAATAATAGCCATACGGCGTAGTCGGCTTTTCGCCGAACAGAAGCACCGCGTTCTTTTCGTAAGAAGCCGAATCCTTGAACAACCAGATATCGAGAATCTCTTTCGGGTCCCGAACGAAGTAATCCTGCTTGAGTTTATCGACCGCCCATTTGACGGTGCGCTCGGAATGCTCCTTCACGGCGGCGGGCGATTCGTCGCCAATCACTACGAATGGTGGCTGCACGACTATAGTGAAATCGCTTGACGGAAGTTTTTTCTTTAGGCGCTCGACGTGCTGATCGAAATCTGTGTCTGCAGCAACAGTCGACGTTGGCTCGAATGACGGCGTCGCCGCAGATTGCCAGGGTGCGACAAACGCCGGCGTCTGAGTGTTCAGCCGATAAATCGCCAGCACCCACGCCAAAATGAGCGGCGCGACTAAAACGATTTGCAGCTTCCTGAGCATCGGAATGAGCATTAGATGCCGATTTGTGTCCAGAGGTTCCGAGATGCCTCGACATGGCTTTGCACAGAAAAGCCTCGGTTGCACAAGAGGAAAAGTGGCTGGTTAGCTGCGAAGCGGCGGACTAATTTGTTGGAGCTGCGAAGCGGCGGACATATTTAAGCCCAAGGCGAGGCTTTGCGAGCCTTGGGTAACGATGGCTAATAATTTGTTGGAGCCGCGTAATTTGTTGGAGCTGCGAAGCAGCGGACGTATTTAAACCCAACCCGAGGCTTGGCGAGCCTTGGGTAACGAAGACTAATAATTTGTTGGAGCTGCGAAGCAGCGTACATAGTTAAGCCCAAGGCGAGGCTTTGCGAGCCTTGGGTAACGATGGCTAATAAATTTGTTGGAGCTGCGAAGCAGCGGACATATTTGTTGGAGCTGCGAAGCAGCGGACGTATTTAAGCCCAAGGCGAGGCTTTGCGAGCCTTGGGTAACGATGGCTAATAATTTGTTGGAGCTGCGAAGCAGCGACCTTTCTATGTCCAGAGGTACTTCTCTTCGAACTCGATTCCGTGACTTCTTAAGAGAGCCTTAAACTCGTCCTCAAATGAAATTCTTGCATGATGAGCTTCCTGATTGCGAATGTACTCTCGCACACGATCAACCTGCGATTGACTCACCGTGAACGCACCGTATTTGACTTGCCATTTGAACCTGCCGCGAGTCTTCCGATTAGCCCAACCTGACGATTGTGATTTGAATTTGCTCATAAACTCCGAAATCGAGATCACCGGTTTGATTCGGGCCAGAACATGAACATGATCCGCAACTCCGTTGATCTCCAGCGGAGTGCCGTGGAGATCGTTTACCAAACCGCCTAGAAACGGATGCAGCTCAGGACGCAGTTCTTTGGTAATTAGCGGTAGCCGATCCTTTGTGCCATAAACGATGTGATAGAGGAGATTCGTGTATGACATTCTTAAGATCATAACTCACGAATCAAGCGATATTTGGCAGGACAAGTTATTGGTGATGGCGGTGTGATTAGATAAGTCAGGCAGAGTTTTGCTACTTCGGTCGCCGCTCCGCGGCTCCAACCAATCTTCTAATCATCGTACCCAAGGCTCGCAAAGCCTCGCCTTGGGCTTAGCTACGTCCGCTGCTTCGCAGCTCGTTGAGTGATTACATCCAACCGATCGATCGATGACGCAATGAATCAATGCCATCTGGTCGGGATGAAGCTCGATCTGTTCGGCGAGAGGCGGAGTCCCGATGCGTCTGGATTGGGTTGAGGGCGGCGGGGTGGCAAAGAAAACTTCTCAACACTGGTCTCAGATTAGTAGCTAGCTCCCGGTACTGACTCCGTGGGCTGGGTTGAGTGACGATGGTCATGAGGTCAGTACCGGGAGCGATAGCGACCGGGTAATACCTAATCCAAAAAAATACGGTGGAGGTTCCTCGCGTGGCCTCCACCGACAACATGGTCGCGAGTCTTGAGTCGCGAGTCGCGAGTCTGGAGTTTCGAGTCAAATACTCAAAAACTCGTGAACACCAAACTCGCTAACTCGAACTTTCAAAAGCAAAGCTTTCGAACACCAAGTTGCGAACGCAAAAACTCTCCAACACAAACTCACGAACGCGATGCTCGCGAACGTCAAACTCTCGAACGCAAACTCTCGCGTTCTAAGTTGTCACGTGCTAGGACCTGAACCGCTTGGCGGTTTGCGCACAGGTTTCTTGCGCTCGCTGCGACGGGTGCCGCCGGCCAGTTCAAACTCGCTGCTGTCTGGTCCAAACTGGGCTTTGACGGCCGCGAGGATGCGCTGGTTCAAATCTTTCAACCCGCTCTCGCGCGCGTCGAGCCGGTTCTGTTTGTCGTCCAACGCCGCCAAGTCCTGGTTGTAGTTGGTCTCGTCGGTGGCGTAACCGTTAATCTCAGTTTCATACGCCGCGACCGTCAGGGCTGCTCCAAAATCGGGCTCAATGTGGAATTCCTTGAGTCCGGCCAATCGTTCGCGGGCCGTTTGCAAAACAGGTGAATTACGTTTTTGTCTGGGCATAGTAAGGTTCCTTCTCCCGGCTGTCCGGGGGTGATTGTTAGTAGGAAGCGCGAGGCGAACGCGCGGGAGTATATTTCCCGGACACAACAGCCACAATCAGGCAATTCCTGATGCAAAACGCCGCACCATGCGATTTTCCTAGGAAAATTGAATTAATTCTCGCGTCCGAGAAATTCTTTCTCGCGAGAACGAAGTTTTAACTCGCGAGAACAAAGTTCTAAGTGGCGAGATCAAAGTTTGAGATCGCGAGAATAAAGTTCTATCTCGCGTGATCAAAGTTTGAAGTTGCGGGAGTAAAGTTTTAGCTCCCGAGAACAAAGTTTGAGATTGGAAGAATGAAGTTTGTACCCGTGACCGAGAAGTTTGTCCGGGCGACCGAGAAGTTTGATCGAGCCGTCGAAGAATTCTTTCTCCCGGGAAATAAGTTTGCTTGAGCGGAGCTGAAGTTCTGAGTTGGCATTTGGAAATTGGTAATTGAGGGAAAGAAGTTTGAACTGGTCGAGAGTTGAATATCAGGACCAATTGAAAATCAACTTCCAGAGAGCTTCAATTTATCATCGATCAGAACGTCCGTAGAGACTCCCGCTAATCGTGCATACTTGAGGAGGATCGGCAATGACGGTTCTCGCGTTCCGAGCTCATAGCCTGAAACACTCGCTCGCTCCTTCAAGCCTAATCGTTTTGCCATATCGCCTTGCGACATTCCCAGCCGGATACGAATCTGCCTGAGCTTCTTCGCCAGTTTCCGGGGTGAGTCCCGCTTAGTCTTTCCCACTTAGGAGTTTCCTCCTAACGGATTTGCCTTGCGGTTAGAACGAAATGGTTCTAGACTGTGCGCCGAATTAGAGGATGCCCGGATCGCCCGTTTCGTCCGGGCGAAAGACATTAACCGCTTCTACCTCGTGGCTTGGTTAGCATAACGGTCAGGTAACGGATAGCTTATGCAAGAAACTCCCGCGAAGCAATACATTTTCGCTCCCGCCGAACCGCTCTACCACTTAGCGGCAAACGAACACTTCACACTTTGCGGATTGCACGTTTGGAATGCCCGGATCAACGCAGGCGTCGCGGCGACCTACGTACGGCAAATGAGAA
Organism: Pyrinomonadaceae bacterium; assembly: GCA_035577445.1. Classification (GTDB taxonomy): domain Bacteria; phylum Acidobacteriota; class Blastocatellia; order Pyrinomonadales; family Pyrinomonadaceae; genus UBA11740. The sequence goes on along the minus strand of DATLVM010000251.1, from coordinate 2,434 downwards.
GCCTTCCGATCATTTCGTTATGCTCTGCCTAGCTTGCGAGCGAACCGTCAACGGTGAGCCTGCGCCTGAAGTAGTGAACTGGGAAGCGTGGCGTCTATTGCGCTTCGCTGAACCTATCTGGCCGTGAGCTATCGCCGTTGCCTCTTCCCTGAAACGCTGACATAAGCCTCTCGCCCTCGCAAACCCTAATAAAACGGCTGGCCGGATTGAACATTTCACGGGAGCAAACTTTCGTTCTGAAGCGAATGCTGCCAGCGCTTTCGCTCGACCAGTGGCCAAAAGGGTTGCAGTCGGAGCTGCGAAGCGGCGGACATAATTAAGCCCAAGGCGAGGCTCCGCGAGCCTTGGGCTTAACGACCCAATTACAGCGATTGAGCCCCGCAAGGGGCGAAAGCATCAATAGTCAGCCTACCCGTTAACTCTCTGTCGCCGCTCCGCGGCTCAAACCAATCTTCTAATCATCGCACCCAAGGCTCGCAAAGCCTCGCCTTGGGCTTAACTACCTCCGCTGCTTCGCAGCTCGTTGCGTGATTACATCCAACCGAGATTCATCGCATGGCATCCCAAGGCTCGCAAAGCCTCGCCTTGGGCTTAACTACCTCCGCTGCTTCGCAGCTCAAGGGCTTAGCTACGTCCGCTGCTTCGCAGCTCGTTGAGAGATTACATCCAACCGGATTCATCGCATGGCATCCCAAGGCTCGCAAAGCCTCACCTTGGGCTTAGCTACGTCCGCTGCTTCGCAGCTCAAGGGCTTAGCTACGTCCGCTGCTTCGCAGCTCGTTGCGTGATTACATCCAACCGAGATTCATCGCATGGTAGTTGCGACGGTTAACTGTGTAAGTCATGAAGGGCGACCGTTGTTTGATTCGGTGGGCAGTTCAATGCGGAAAGTCGTCCCCTTGCCCTTTTCACTCTGGACCTCGATCGTTCCCCCGTGCAGATCAATGATCTGCCTCACGATTGACAGACCCAGGCCAGTGCCTCTTTTCTTAGTCGTAAAGAATGGCTCGAAGAGGCGCGCTTGTATTTTACTGTCCATTCCCAAACCGTGGTCAGTAATTACGATCACGGCGAGATCGCGCTGTGTGATGGGCGCCGCATCGAACTTAGGTGGAGCGCTGTTCGCGGTGATGAGTTCCGTCGAGATTTCCACCGGAGATTTTGCTTCGCTCGCGTCAATCGCGTTTCCCAGCAAGTTGACGAAGACCTCGCGCAACTGCTCCTTGTCCCACATCCCGTGAATTGCTTCACCGTTGAAACTTGTCTTAATCGGAGTTTCTTTGTCTTGAACGCGATCCGCCACCAATTCGACACTTAAGTTGATGACGTCATGCAGATCAGTCTCGCCAACTTCGAGCTGACGCGGCCGCGAAAACTGCGTGACGTCGACGACTAACTTATTCAAGTGGTGAATTCCGCGTTCGACCAGCGAGATCGTTTTGTCCGCTTCCGGATCGGCCGTGTACTGGCGCAGCATCTCGACGCCGAGGCGAATACTGCCGAGCGGATTCTTGATTTCGTGGGCGAGCTGCGCCGCCGCCGACCCAACTGCCGCCAGAGATTCCGTGCGCCGCAAAGCAGCTTCGGACTTCGCGGCTTCAGTCGCATCGACGAGGGTCAGGATCTGTCCATGCTCGCCATCGATCTCGAGCGGGGATGAATAAACATCGAAGGTTCTCGATGCACCGTCCTGTTCCAGCGCCCAGCGTCCACGATAGGTGGCGACTTCAATATGCGACGCCGTTGCTGCTTCCAACAACTTCGTGCCGTCGGACGTCGCGACGCCATCGTGGATCGAAGTTCCAATCGCCGTCTCCGGAAAGATGCGGAAGAACGCCGCGTTGGCGCTACGAATCCGATCATGGCGATCGATGGCGGCAATCGCGCTGACCATGCCTTCGAGAATCTGGTTGCTGAACTCACGTTCGCGACGAGCGGCTTCGGTGCTCTGCCGGGTTTGAGTAAATCGCCGCTGCACCTGCCAAATCGTGGCCGCCGCGACCAGAAGCGCCGCCAACAGCGCGATGATGTTCCAGATGCGTATCGAGCGTGCGGCTGCCTGTTGCATCCGGTCAGCCTCGTTGAGAATGCGCCCCTGCTCTGAGGTCGAATCTTCGATGAACTTATTTAATTCAGCATCAACGTCGCGGAAGGCCGTGTATCCTTCCTGCGTGTAACGAGCGCGATCTTTAGTGATCTCCAGATATTGGCCCAGCGCCACGCGCAAATGTTGCCAGCCGGGCTGCTCAGAGAGATGCGTCCGATCCATCGCGTCGAGTAGATCCGAAAGCTTCTTTCTTTCCGTATCGAGCCGGAGATCAAATGGCGGGCGAATTTCACGGCGCGCATTCGCCGCCATCCGATCCCGCGCTTCGTTGTCGAGCCGCGTTAATCCCACGCGCAGTTGCAGCAGCAGCGTCATGCGCGCCAGATG
>DATLVM010000250.1:0-11061 GCA_035577445.1 Pyrinomonadaceae bacterium | reverse complement strand
CGCGGAAGTGTGAAGAGGATGTGGGCATATCAAATACGGGTCTTCATCGGCGCTGGCTTTGCCAAAGACTCAGTTGGTGAGTCTGCGTGAGCGGACGCTTGAAAGTAGCCCGGCGATTCCTCGCCGGAGAAAAGGCTGAAGTTTGAAATCGGGTCCGTGAACGGACGGCTAACTAAATCCGAAGCTGCGTGGATTTGAAATCACCAATCCATTTGACGAAAATCTAACCCGGCGCCCGACGGTTAACGCTTTTTCAACTTGCGCGTAGCTCCTGTAATAAAAGCGTTTCATGGAATTCTCTAAAGCGAGGTCAGGACTTGGGAAACGAGAGACTTATATCACCCTAAGAGACGGGATGCAATAATTTTGCGAAGACGCATGCGGACACACCCTATGTCGCGTTTCCGTAGTACAGGATTCAGATTTGGACACTACCTCTGGAGAGCTTCGACAAATCAGGCGTACGGACATAAGAAAGCGGCGGTAAAATTGCCACATCTTCGAGTAGAGCACTATTTGCATTTGACTAGGAAGGTACAATACGAGAAGTATACTTCGAAAAACGCGCCATTGTTATTTGGAGCTTTTTGGAGCGTAGAAAAACTAGGCGGCTGCTGAGAGTTTGTGATTTTGATGAATCAAATTGGTATGCACGAGCGGACTCGAACCGCTGACCCTTACCGTGTCAAGTGCTCGGCGAACTGAGCTACGCGCTTGGATAGATCTTCCACCAGAAACGATACCGGCCACTATCGAACTCTGGCAAGCTCAAGAGTTTGTACCTTAGTTGTTCCTCAACTCAGAAATCGTTTAACTTTACTAAGGAATGCGAATGGTTATGGTGCCGAAGGGGGGACTCGAACCCCCACGAGTTACCTCACACGCCCCTCAAACGTGCGCGTCTACCAGTTCCGCCACTTCGGCTCGTTCAGGTGGGTTGTCAATCGGCGAAAGCTAGGAATTAACCTAGCGTACTATCAAATCGATTCCAGGCTCGCGAATCTTCTCTTGCCAGACTGCTGTGAGCGCTTCCCTATTTGCCCTTCGAAGGCGCAGGCGAAGGCGTTAGCACCGTCGAGGTCGGCACGGCAGCCGGCGCCGGCATAGGGGTTGGCGTTGCGGTCGGGGTTGCGGCCGGCTGTTCCGGCGCGCCGGATTGCAACACCGAACTTGTGCCCGTGATGAACGGCAGCGAGAGCGAAAGCGCGAGCAACATAAAGGCAGCGGCGGCGCCGATCGTGATCTTCGAAAGCAAAGTCTGTGTGCCGCGTGGGCCAAATGCCGTGCTTGAAACTGAACTCGAAAAGAGGGCGCCGGCGTCGGCCTTACCTGGTTGCAATAAGATCGTCAACACCAAAACAACGCACGAAAGAATGAACAGTCCGTAGAAAATATAAGTTAGCATTTTGTCAGTGGTCAGTGGTCAGTGGTCAGTGGTCAGTGCTGCATGAGGCTGCAACTGACAGCTAACAAAGAACAACTGACTATCCGTTGTAATTAACAATTTTCGCAAAGCTCTCAGCGTTCAGACTTGCTCCACCCACAAGCGCGCCATCAATATCCGGCTGCTTCATCAATCCTGCGATGTTGTCCGGCTTCACTGAGCCGCCGTACAGGATTCTCAGCGCCTCAGCGGCGCTTGGCGAGTGCCTTTCCGCGAAAACGCGCCGGATAAACGCGTGCATTTCCTGCGCTTGCTCCGGCGTCGCGGTTCGTCCAGTGCCAATGGCCCAGACAGGTTCGTAAGCAACGATGATACGGGCGAGGTCAGAGGCTGTCAACCCGCTCAAACTGCCGGTAACCTGCGCTTTTACGACGTCGAGAGCCTTTCCCTCATCACGCTGCTCCAGAGTTTCGCCGACGCATATGATCGCGATCAATCCAGCTTCGAGCGCAGCTTGCGCTTTCTTACTGACGATCTGATCGGTTTCTAAGTAATACTGCCGTCGCTCTGAATGGCCAACAATCACGTGCGAACAACCCGCATCCTTGACCATGAACGCGGCCACTTCACCGGTAAAGGCCCCTTCCGCTTTCTCGGTCGCGCAGTTTTGCGCCGAGACTTTGATGTTCGAGCCTTCGAGACGATCGGTGACGCTCTTCAGCGCCGTAAACACCGGCGCAATGATCACTTCACAGTGATTCGCGTTGGCGACCAGAGGCTTGAGAGCCAGCGCCGTCGAGACTGAGTCAGCGACGGTCTTGTACATCTTCCAATTTCCAGCAATGACAGGTTTTCTCATTCTATGGACGCGGTTGATGAAACCTGGAACAGGTTTAGGCCCTTTTTCGTTTGCGCGAGGTCGGCAGAGCACTCTCGTTGGGAACGTCGAGAGAACGCGCTCGTCGCTTCCCCGCTTCTGGGTTCGTGGCCCAGCCGCGGCCACGGGCGACGAGTTTCAGCCTGCGAATATCGATATCATCGAGCGGATCGATCTGATCCAGCTTAGACTGCTTCGCCACTTTCTTCTTTGTAGAGTTCCGTTTCATCTCGATTCGATTTCCGTGCGCTGATAATTCGGGTGCGTTTGCGCTCAGTGAACGCGACAGTTAGTAGTCGATTCTTCCCCGACATACCAATGATAACATAGCAGTCTTCTTGTCCTGAGTGTTTCAGATCCTCGTAAGCGAAGAAGAACGGGTCATCGAACACGGTAACAACTTCTTCAAAGGCGATCCGGTGCTTCGCGAGATTCTTCCACGCTTTTTCTCTGTCCCACTCAAAGTTACGATAAGTAACTGTGCGTCGCATTTCACTGAGGCAGCTTGTTTGTGAGCGCTTCGACGCCGGGCAGTTTTTCACCTGCCAAAAATTCCAGCGTAGCGCCGCCGCCGGTCGAGATATGCGTGATGCGATCGGAAACTCCCGCTTTGGTTACAGCCGCCACTGAATCGCCGCCGCCAACAATCACAATCGCTCCACGATCGGCGGCATCTGCGACGGCTTTCGCAATTCCAATGGTTCCCTCGTCAAACGGCGGTTGTTCGAACACGCCCATCGGGCCGTTCCAAATGATCGTCTTTGCATCCGCCAGGGCCTTAGCGAAGTGGTCCACAGTCTCGATTCCAATGTCCATGCCGGCATGACCCGCGTTGGTGAATTCAATCGGAATCGTCTTGGCCATTACTTTGTCGCCCTTGATTGGTTCATAACTGTCGACGACTTGATGGTCAGTAGGTAAGAGCAATTCAACTCCGGCTTCTTTGCACCGCGCCTCGATTTGACGCGCCGTGTCGAGCATTTCATTTTCTACGAGCGACTTGCCTACGGTGAATCCTTCGGCCTTGAGAAACGTGTAAGCCATCGCGCCGCCGATCAGCAGCTTGTCGACTTTGCGATCGATGAGCGCGTTAATGACCGGAATTTTGTCTGACACTTTCGCGCCGCCGAGTATCGAGGCGAAGGGATGATCCGGATTCCTGATGACTCGACCGAGATACTCAAGCTCTTTCTCCATCAACAAACCGGCGGCGGCCTGGTCGACGTGTTTGGTAATGCCGGCCGTTGACGCATGCGCGCGATGCGCGGCGCCGAACGCGTCATTCACATAAAGCCCGTCGCAAAGAGAGGCGAGCTGTTTCGCGAACTGATCGTCGTTCTTTTCTTCTTCAGGATGGAAGCGAAGGTTCTCGAGCAGCAGGATGTCGCCGTCCTTCATCTGTTCGGTCATCTTCTGAACTTCATCACCGATGCAGTCATGAGCGAATTCAATCGACGAAGTAATCATCTGGGCGCCGATTGGGCTGGCGGTGACCACTTCTGCAGAGGGAGTCGAGAGCAGTTCGCGAAGCTTCGCGTGAACCGGCGCGAGACTGTACTTGTCGACGCGTTGACCTTTCGGACGTCCCAGATGCGACGCGAGGATCACGCGGGCGTCATTTTGAGTTGCATAGTTGATGGTGGGAAGTGCCGCGCGAATGCGCGTATCGTCGTCGACCTTGCCGTCCTTGATGGGAACGTTGAAATCGACGCGCATGAAAACGCGCTTGCCTGAAAGATCGAGATCTTTAATCGAGAGCTTTGACATTGCCGATTTCCAATTGCCGATTGCCGATTAAGACGATCGCCGCTTTAAATTGGCAATCGGAAATCGGCATTTGGCAATGTCTACAGTCCTTTACCCGCGATGTACTTAATAAGATCGCGCACGCGGCAGGAGTAGCCCCACTCGTTGTCGTACCAGGAAAGGATTTTAATCATGTTGCCGCCGATCACTTTCGTGTATTCGGCGTCCACGATCGATGAATTCGAGTTCTGCTTGAAATCGGACGACACCAGCGGCTCTTCCGAGAACGCGAGAATTCCTGCGAGTTCTTCGTTAGCTGCATCCTTCAACGCTTTGTTGACCTCTTCGCTCGTCGTGTCTCTCTCGACGTCGATTACGACGTCGACCAGCGAAACGTTTGGCGTCGGCACGCGCACGCTGATGCCGTCGAACTTCCCTTTTAATTCCGGCAGCACCAACGCGACTGCTTTCGCGGCGCCAGTCGAAGTGGGAATCATGTTCAAGGCCGCCGCGCGCGCCCGGCGCAAATCCTTGTGCGGCAGATCGAGCAGCTGCTGATCGTTCGTGTACGAGTGAATGGTCGTCATCTGCGCGTTGCGGATGCCGAAGTTTTCATGAATGACTTTCGCTACAGGCGCCAGACAATTCGTCGTGCAGGAAGCGTTCGAGATGATGTTATGTGCGGCTGGATCATACTTATCTTCATTGACGCCCAGCACAATTGTGATGTCCTCGTTCTTTGCCGGCGCTGAGATGATCACTTTTTTCACGCCATCGTGCAGGTGCTTCTTAGCGTCTTCGGCCTTGGTAAATATCCCGGTCGATTCAATAACAATCTCGGCCCCGACCAAGCCCCAGGGAATTGAGGCGGGATCGCGTTCTGAGAAAACGTGGAATTCTTTTCCTTCTACTGAAATACCGTTCCCCGAAACCTTGATATCGTGATGAAGATTTCCCAGGACCGAATCATATTTCAGAAGATGCGCAAGCGTCTTCGTATCGGTGATGTCATTGACCGCGACGAATTCAATATCGTCGTCACCGAGCGCGGTCCGAAAAATATTTCGGCCGATGCGGCCGAACCCATTAATGCCAACTTTCACTGCCATTTGCTCGTTAGACCTCCTGTATTCTTCGTTGACGAGTTGCACACGTCAACCGTGGCAGTTACGAATGAATGCTTGAACTGAAAACGGTTGAGTTGAAGAAAGTGGAAGATAATGCGCCATAGAGTTAGTGTCAAGCAACCATTCGTTTGCGATGTGATGCAGGCCACTTGCGAATGATTGTCGACAACGACGCGCGCGTTTTGTTAAGGTTTTTGAAACCGCCCAAAGTTTAGTAACGTAGTACGGTATGACCCGGCGCTATCTGTCTGCTTGCAGCTTTGCCGCGCCGGGTTTCAATTGCTCTGAACATTTAGAGGAGTCATTCGATGCCGAATCAGTTGCCTTGTGCAATTACTAAGATGGTCGCCGCGATCGCGTTCGTGGCGGCAATTTCAATTGGCGCTCTCGCGCAGACGCCGAGCCCCACACCGGTTAATCCGGCCACATTGCCACCGGGTCAACCAACCACGCCGCCGACGGCGCCGCCAGGCGTAGAGCCCTCGCCGACGCCGATTACTCCAGCGATCCAGGAGCCGACGCCACCCAATTTCCCGAACATTCAGGCGCAGCCGGTGCCGCCGCTGCCGGATCTCACGCGTGTGGGCGTCGTCAGCAGCAACACGCTGCCGCTGTCGCTCAACGATGCGATTCGCACCGCGTTGCAGAACAACAATGATATTGAAGTTTCGCGCGATGATGTGCGCTTTGCAGAGACTCAGCTCAAATCTCTGTACGGTGTGTACGATCCGCTATTTAGCATTACACCGCAGATCATTCACAACGTTACGCCGACGCCCAGCGTCACTGCCGGCGGTGGTGTCACAGGCTCCACGAGCACCACGATCTTCAACTTCAGCCCTCAGATTTCCAAACAGTTCTCGACCGGAGGCGGGTTTTATACAGTAAGCTTCTCCAATTCCCGGCAGAGCAGCAGCTCTCTCACCAACCGCTTTCTTTCTTTCTATTCGTCGAATCTGGCGCTGTCGTTCACGCAACCGCTGGTGAGGAATCGAGAGGTTGACGCGGACCGCCACGCAATTCGGGTTCAGAGAAAGCGCCTCGAGCAGTCAGATTCCGATTTTAGAGCGCGGACCATCACCATAATCTCTCAGGTGCAGGCTGCGTATTGGAACCTGGTGTTCGCTCTTCGCAATCAGCAGAACCAGCTCGACAGTCTCAATGTAGCGCGACAAAACATGCGCAACATCGAGGCCGAGATTGCGGCCGGCGCCAAGGCTCCACTCGATCGCGCGCAGGTGCAAACGGACATTGCCACGCGCGAAGCCAATTTGTTTCTCGCCACGCAAAGCGTTTCGACGGCGGAAAACTCTCTGAAGCAACTCATGCTGCACGATCCTTCGTCGCCGCAGTGGTCAGCTCAGGTGACGCCGACCGACCAACCCGTCCTCGATCTTTCACCGGTAAATTTGTCGGCTTCCGTCGATGACGCACATAAGAATCGACCCGAGCTGCGCCGTCTGAACCTGCAAAAAGAGATCAATACTCTGGACATCACCTACTTCAAGAACCAAACCAAACCGCAAGTCGATCTCACCGGCACGGTCGCCACCACCGGCCTTGCGGGAGCACCCTGCGACGTGACGAGCGCGGCTTGTTCTCCACCACCGGCGAACCAAATCGGCGGATACGGACAGGACATCGCTAATCTATTCAAATTCAAAACCTATAACATCACCGCCGGGGTGACGATTTCGTTTCCCATTCACAACACCACGGCCAAAGAGAATCTGGCCGGGGCCCGAATTCAAAAAGAGCAACTCGAGGCTTCGTACCGGTCGCAGGACCAGGCGATCGAGATGGACGTGCGTAACGCCGCCCAAGCCGTCGACACGGCACAGAAGCGGGTCGTCGCGTCACGCGAAGCGCGCGAGAGCGCCGAACAACAGTTAGTTGGCGAACAAAAACTCTACGACGTGGGCCGCTCGACTACCTTCCTGCTGCTGCAACGACAGCAGGAGTTAACCGCGGCGCGCACTAACGAACTACAGGCCCAGACGGATTACAATAAGGCGTTGGCTGATCTGCAACGCGCAACCGGCTCAACTCTGACGGTTAACAACGTGGTCGTCGAAAACCCGACCAAACCGTAACGGATTGCCGTAGTGGTGCGGTTTGAAAAGTGGCACGGGCGCCGTGCCGTGAAACCACGTGCAAGATGCGCGTGCCACCTCAAACTGCACCACGACCCGGGTTGCCGATCGCTCATAGATTCGCAAACGGCAATCGCTTATCAAAAATTCTCGTAGGCACACTCCCACGGCCGCGCTACAATAACGGCCTGAATGATCTCGCCGGCGATAGACAGCGCCCTTGATGCGCCACTGCCGATCGCTTGTGCTTTAATGGCGGTAGTCGGCGCGCTCATCGGCAGTTTCCTCAACGTAGTCATTCATCGTATTCCACGCGAACAATCGATTGTTCTTCCGAGTTCGAAATGCCCAAAGTGCCGGGCAGAGATTAAGCCCTACGACAACATTCCCGTAATTAGCTATCTGATCCTGCGCGGCCGCTGTCGCTCGTGCGGCGTCTCTATCTCGCCGCGTTACCCGGCGGTCGAAGCGCTTACGGGTTTGCTGTTTGCCGCTGTTACCTGGCACGACGGTTTGACGTACGCGCTGGCATTCGATCTCGCGTTTGTCGCCGCAATCATTGCTCTGATTTTTATCGACGCAGAGCACATGATTCTGCCGAACGTAATCACGTATCCCGGAGTTATGTTCGCGCTGCTCACGAGATTGTTGCTTCCCTACCTCGTCTCGCCGGCGCACTTTGACGACCTGCCTCAACTGCTCGCGACCTTTCCGAAGCTACCGCTGTGGGTGGTCTCTTTGATGGGCGCGGCGCTTGGTGCACTCATCGGCGGCGGGTCGCTCTGGCTCATGGGATTTCTTTGGGAGAAGCTGCGCGGCATTGAAGCGATGGGATTTGGCGACGTTAAGATGATGCTGATGGTGGGCGCATTTCTGGGTTGGCGTTTGACGCTGCTTACGATCATGATGGGAGCCTTGTCAGGTTCGATCGCGGGAATTGCGATGATGTATAAGCGCGGACGAAATCTTCAGATGATGCTGCCGTTCGGAATTTTCCTGGGCATCGGCGCCATAATCTCTTTCCTCGTTGGCTCGCGTATCATCGCCTGGTACGCGTCGCAGTTTCAGTAATGCAAGCCAGTCGTCTACAGATCCTGCTCACGATCCTCGGCGGAGTTTTCCTCCTGGCCGCGGTCGTCATCTTTGCCACTTTCGCCCTGGCTCCCGACACTGCGTTGGTTTACCGGCCGGCGCTTCTGACCGGATTTGTGGCCGCGCTGTTCATCGGACTGGTGTGCCTTACCTGGCTGCTGCGCGGGTTGCTTCGCCCCTATAGCCAACTTATCGGCGAAGCGAAGCGCGCGCCCGTCGCGCACACCGGCAAGGCTGAGAACGAAGCCGCTTTTGTGCTGGAGACGTTTCAATCCGTGGTCGCCCAACTTCAGGAACAGCAGAAGGAGCTCCAGCGACTGACCGAGCAAGCGAGCGAGCGCGCTGACTCAGCCGAACGCTTCAACGATCGCATCGTGGCGAGCATGCCGACGGGATTGATTGCTTTCGACGCGACCGGTAACGCGACTGTCATCAATCAACCGGCGCAAGCGCTGTTCAGGAAAGGAACTCCCGGAACGGGTGACCACTTCAAGACAATCTTTTCGGAAGTTCCATCGTTGGCAGAGATGGTCCAGTCGTGTCTTTCAACCGGTCAAATCTTTCGTCGTGAAGAGATTGACGCAGCCAACGGCTCCGGCACCGCGACTAAGCTCGGGGCCACCGTGGCGCCAATCGATCCATCGGAAGCCGGATCGCGCGGCGCGCTCTGTTTGATCACGGACATCACCGAAGTCACGCGTTTGCGAGAGCAAGTGGCGCTGAAGCGAAACCTGGAAAGCCTCGGCGAGATGTCCGCCGGCCTCGCGCATGAATTTAAGAACGCCATGGCCGCGCTGCACGGCTACGCGCAGTTCCTGCAAACGGTCGACACGCCCGAGCAAGGCAAGGCCGCATCTGATGCGCTGCTCCAGGAAGTCAGAAACCTGTCGGAGATGACGACCGCATTTCTGAATTTTGCGCGACCGCAGGCATTGCAGCTCGAAGAGATTTCAGTTGATGAGTTAATTGATGATTGCGCGCGCGAATTGAAGGCTCTGTTTGAAGCGCGAGGTGTCGAATGTGTCAGAACCGCGAGCGGTAGCGACCGGATCAAAGAAGACCTCAACGTCCGCGCCGATCCCCGTCTCCTTCGCCAGGCGCTGCTTAATTTGATCCGCAACGCGATCGAAGCAATTCGGGACGACGCGTCCGATCGGCGTGTAATTATCGAATCCTCGCAGAACATGGAGCCAAATCAGCGCTGGGTCACGATCTCGATCGAGGACACCGGCCCGGGAATCGCTCCCGAGGATCTGCAGAAGATCTTCATTCCCTTCTTCACAACCAAAACGAAAGGGCACGGCATCGGGCTGGCGCTGGCGCATCGAGTGATCACGGAACATGGCGGAACATTGACGGCAGCGAATGCGCCTGAAGGTGGAGCAGTGTTTACGGTGTGGTTGCCGTTGATGTGAGGAATCGTTCCATACCGGTCAGTACCATCCGCGTAAGCGGATGGGATAATGGGCTACTTTGGTATCACTTCTGTGTCAGAACCGAGAGCGGTAGCGACCGGATCAAGAGGAACCTTAGAAACCCAGCGGGACTTCTTGATCCGGTCGCTACCGCTCTCGGTTCTGACACGATACCGATCCCATCCACTCACGCGGATGGTACTGACTACGCAGCCCAGATCATTCTCATAGCAGGTCCGGAAAATAGTCTCGCCATCTTTGATCGACTAACTGACCAATATCGTCGCGCACGATCAACTCATCCGGCAGGCTTGGCTTTTTGCGCGCATCGATCACCATCGGCGATTCGTATGCGAGGTGATGTCGCACCACGCTGGTTGCGCGGGCATAAATATCTGCCGCGGGTTCAAAGCGCGTCCACGTTGACCAGAGGAAATCCGATGTGGATTTCGCGACGCTGGCATCGTCATGAAGAATAACCAACGGCCACTCGCGCCACGCAGCGGACTGGGCCAGCCTCTCTCCCTGGTTCGGTTCATCCAGATACGAAGAGCCTTGAATTACCAGGCAGCCGGCGCAGAAAACTTCGGCGCGCGAAACTCCCTGTGGCAGCTCGCCGCGAAATTCACGCGGCAAATCGCGCACAGCTTCACCTAATCCCATCAGAATCGCTTTGCTGCCTTGGTTGACTTTGCCGCTCGTGTAATCGAGCGTGTCCATCGACGTGTTCGAGAAGATGAAAAAATCCGTCTCCCATCGCGCGCGCGCCAACACATGCTCCAGCACGACGCGAAAATCATGAAGATCGATCAGTGAATCGGTGAGAATCAAAAACTTTGTCAGCGCCAACTGGCCTTCACCTAGGATTCGGAATCCTGACACGAGAGCTTCGCGCGCGTAACGCTCGCGTACTACCGCAGCCGCGAGCGAGTGAAATCCGGTTTCGCCGTAGCTCCAAAGATCGCGCACGCCCGGCATCACCAGCGGAAAGATTGGCGAGAGCAGCGACTGCAAATAGTCCCCGATAAAGAAATCTTCCTGACGCGGTTTGCCTACTACCGTCGCGGGATAAATCGCGTCGCGGCGATGCGCGATCGCTTCGCAATGAAAGACTGGATAGTCATGCTGGAGCGAGTAGTAGCCGTAGTGATCGCCGAACGGACCTTCGGGACGGCGCTCGTGCGGTGGCGCGTGACCAATCAGTGCGAATTCAGCTTCCGAAACCAATCGATGCGCGGCGGCGATCGAGTTCTTCGTCATGCGCAACTTCTCTCCGCCGAGCAGCGACGCGAGGATCAACTCAGGCACATCTTCCGGCAACGGCGCG
>DATLVM010000249.1:0-3796 GCA_035577445.1 Pyrinomonadaceae bacterium | reverse complement strand
AAGCTCTCCGGAAGAAGCTCGCGGGCTTCGCGCTTGTACCAGGCATCGGCGGACTCTTTCTCGAAGATATCAGCGACGCGGCGGATGATGTTTGGATCAGCGATGACGTGCCCGCACTTTGCACAATAGAACGCCGGAATTGGCACGCCCCACACGCGCTGGCGGGACACGCACCAGTCGGGGCGGCCGGAGAGCATGTTGCGCATACGATCGCGTCCCCACGCAGGAATCCACTTCACCCGTTCGTCGACTTCGCGCAGCGCCATCGCCCGCAACGATTGCGTGTCGAGCGACTCGCCGTCGACAAAGTTGCTAGTGAAGTTCGACCGATCGCGATCATCCTCGTCCTTTTCGACGGCCTCATTACCGGCTTGATCCATCGAGATGAACCATTGCGGCGTCGCGCGAAAGATGACCGGGTTCTTACAACGCCAGCAATGCGGATAACGATGGTCGTACTGTTCGGTGAAGAGCAGCACGCCGCGTTCGCGCATGAACTCAACGATTTTCGGATTAGCTTCGAAGACGCTGAGTCCAGCGAAGTGTTCGACTTCATTCGTGAAGCGGCCGGCGTTATCGACTGGGCAATAAATATCGAGCCCGTACTGCTTGCCGATGACAAAGTCATCGTGGCCGTGACCAGGCGCGGTATGAACCAGTCCGGTGCCGGCTTTGCTCGTCGCTGACTTGTCGCGCGCGTCACGGACATCCAATTCAACTTCAGCATCAGCTTCACCGCCGAGGGTCACGTGCTCGCCGAGCATGAATAGCGAAGGCCGATCAATCCACGGGTGCTGCGCTTCGAGTCGATCAAGTTTGGAGCCCGCGAAACGCGCCAGCACCTTTGAATCAGCGAGACCACATCGCGTGGTTACAACGTCAAGCAGCTCAGCCGCGACGATGTAGACCTCCTCACCGCTGGCAAACGCGACATATTCAAAATCAGGATGGACCGCGATGCCGAGATTCGCCGGCAGAGTCCACGGCGTCGTCGTCCAGATCAGCGCGAAAACTTTTCTTCCAGCCAACGCTGGATCGATCAACGCAGGATCGCTCTTCAGCGGAAACTTAACGTAAACGGACGGACTGGTGTGCTGGTGATATTCGACTTCCGCTTCAGCCAGCGCGGTTTGATCGTGAATGCACCAATAGACCGGACGGGCGCCTTTGTAAACGAAGCCGCGCTCGACAAAGTGCGCGAACAAACGCGCCGTCTCGGCTTCGTAGTGATCGGACATGGTGATGTAGGGATTGTCCCACTCGCCGAGGATGCCAAGTCTTTGAAAATCGCGCGTCTGTCGCTTCAACGCGTTCCCCGCAAACTCTCGGCACGCACGCCGGATGCTCAGCGGCGGCATGTCTTTCTTCTTTTCACCGAGCTTGCGTTCGACGTGCAGTTCGATCGGCAATCCGTGACAGTCGTATCCGGGCACATACGGCGCATCAAAACCAAGCATGCTGTGCGACTTGACGATTATGTCCTTCAGAATCTTGTTGAGCGCCGTGCCGAGATGGATGTCAGCATTCGCGTACGGAGGCCCATCATGGAGGATGAATTTCTGTGCGCCGGCGCGTGCCTGCTGAATCTTCGCATAGAGATTCATGTCCGCCCACTTTTTCAGGCGCGCGGGTTCGGTCTGCGGCAGGTTGGCCTTCTGCGCGAACTTCGTCTTCGGCAGATTGATCGTTTTCTTTAGATCGAGCGTTGCTTCTTCAGTAGCCATAAGCGACAAGTATCAAAATCGAAATAGTAACAGGACTACGAGCATGCGCCAAAAACCTCCCTCTCCCTCTGGGAGAGGGTTGGGGTGAGGGTACTAGCGGCGGTAACGCGTTTCTAATTCCTATTGGAACGGCTCTGCCTAGCGAAGAGAAAATTATCTGTTGTTTTTCCAGTCGCTAAGCCCTCACCCCTAGCCCCTCTCCCAAGGGGAGGAGGGGAACAAAATCAAAAAACCCGAACCATCCTTCTTTCGAGACGATGGTTCGGGCTTCGTATGCCTTCGATGTCTTGGCGGTTTACCCGATAAACATCTCGTCGTCTCCATAGCTGCGGTTAATCGGGCTGGGCGCCGGCGCAACCAGGACCTCCAGGCCGCGGCGCACGCCCGCGAGAATCGCCGCCAGTTCGCGCGCCGGTTCAATCACTTTGCGTTGGATGAATTCGCTCGTGTCCATCACGCGCTCATGCGTTGTGTCGATCGCGCGACTCACCATCTGCACCTTGTCCTTGGCCACGTGTGCGGTTTCATCGGCGAGCACCATTATCCCGCGCACCTCTTCCTTGATGAGCGATGTCGATTCAGCCAGGTTACCCGTAGCAGTCGATAGATGACCGGACATCACATGAAACTGCTCAGCGATGCGGCGACCTTCGACGGCAATGCCCTGAGCCTGCTCGCTGATCGCGTTGGCGCGATTGATTAGCGGATCGAGCTTCGCTTCAAGCCGATTCACGGTTTTGACCGTGCGGTTGACGAAGACAGCGATCGCAACCATCGCCGCCGCAATAACCAAAAACGAAACGGCGATGATCCCAGTGATGATTACCAGCCAGAACAGGGGTTCGTTCGGGTTCATAATCGTCGACTACATTGTTTTCTCAGGAGTGTAGGTCGGCGCTGCTTCCGAGCGTCCCGATAACTCCGTCTTGCGCTTTTCTTCGACGTACGCCTTCTTGCCGGCTTCGACTGCGGCTGACAGCGATCCAGCTTGCGTCGATACGACGTCTTTGGTCTTCGCTACAACTTCGCCCGCTTTGGTAGTTGCCGTTTCATACAAATCGCCGGCGCGCTCGCGCGTGGCTTCGTAATACTCGCCTGCGGTTTCGCGGGCAGTGTCGTAAAGCTCGGTCGCTTTCTGCCGCGTGGTGTCGTAATACTCGCCTGCCTTGGCTTGTAATTGCACCGCGGCTTCTTTGGATTTATCGATGCCCTTTCGCGTGGCGTCCGCAATGTCGTTGCGCAACTCTTCACCGGATTTCGGCGCAAACAGCAAAGCCAGCACCGCGCCGATGCCCGCGCCCACCAGAAAATAAGTTAAGCGAGTTGAAATATTGTCGCCCGAATCACGATCGTTTCCCATAGAGACAATCCTTTCTGTAATGGCGAATCTCCTTGCCGAATCGCCAAATTCCTTATTCGATTTAGTCCGAATTATGACTGCCGCGACTATAACAAATGGCCGAAACGCAGGCAAGGTAGTTGCTTGAGCAGGCGTTTCGAAACTAATGAAAAACTGTGGAGATTGCTGGGTTATTCGAGCGCCCGGCTCTCGAATTTCTTCAATCCGGCCCAGGTGAAGAAGATCGAAAATCCGACCAGCGCGCTATAAACGAGCCATGCCGGCATGTGCGGCATGCCTGGTGTGAGCGAGATGCGAAAACCTTCGTTCGCATAGACGAGCGGATTGACGAGCACCGCATACTGAAACCACGGAATGACGTGCAGCGTCGCCCAGGGATAATAAGCGCAGCCGAAGAAAATCATCGGCGAGAGCAACAAGGTAAAGAGCAAACTAATTTGTTGCGGCGCGACGATCGTGCCGACGACCATGCCGAACGCGGCGAAGAGCCAACTGCTCAAGAGCGCGATCACCACGAAGTGGATCGCGTCGGTCAAGCTGAGATGCAACTGGACTCGCATCAACAGCCAAGCGAGAGGCAGCACCACGAGGCCGGCGATGATTGCTTGAATGACGCCGACTACGATCTTTTCAATTCCGACGCCGACAATGCTGATGGGCGCGAGCAGACGATCTTCGATCTCTTTGCTCCAGCCAAAATCGATCACGAGCG
>DATLVM010000248.1:0-2387 GCA_035577445.1 Pyrinomonadaceae bacterium | reverse complement strand
GATCGCGCCGATTGCCATGGAGAAAGGCTTGCGCTTCGCGATTCGTGAAGGCGGCCGCACCGTGGGCGCGGGAACGGTTTCGGAAGTAGTTGAGTAGTTGGGTACGCGCGCCTCTGGCGCGCTGTGGGAGAAAGCACGCCGGAGGCGTGCGTACCGATTATGCTGAACGAAAAAATCAGAATCAGGCTTAAGGCATACGATCATCGCGTGCTCGATCAATCGACGACTGAAATCGTCGAGACTGCGAAGCGCACCGGCGCGCGCGTGGCCGGGCCGATTCCACTGCCGACGGTCAAGAACAAATGGACCGTTTTGCGTTCGCCGCACGTCGATAAGAAGTCGCGCGAGCAGTTTGAGATCAGAACGCATAAGCGTCTGATGGACATTCTCGATCCGACACCGCAAACGGTGGATGCGCTGATGAAGCTGGATCTTCCCGCGGGTGTGGATGTCGAAATTAAAGCGTTCGGAAAGCAATAGCTGAAATGATTAACGGAATCATCGGCAAGAAAGTTGGCATGACGCAGATATTTGCGCCTGATGGCACGGTCACTCCAGTGACAGTCATCAAGGCCGGGCCGTGCGTTGTCGTGCAGAAGAAGTCGGCAGGCGGCAGGGATGGTTATGACGCCGTGCAAGTCGGATTGGTCGAAGATCGGCCCATCAAACTGAAGAACGTCAACAAGCCGATGCGTGGCCATTTCGAAAAGACGGGCGGCGGAATTCCCCCGACGAGATTCTTGAAAGAGTTCCGCCTGGCCGCGTCTGATGAAGCCACTAACGTCGGCGACAAAATTCTCGTCGATCAATTCGCTGACGGCGACATTGTTGACGTCGTTGGCAAGTCGAAAGGTCGCGGATTCGCCGGCACCGTGAAGCGCCATAACTTTAATCGCGGTCCGGAATCGCACGGTTCGATGAACGTGCGCGCGCCGGGCTCGATTGGCGCTTCGGCGTATCCGTCGCGAGTAGTCAAGGGAATGCGCTCGTCGGGGCACATGGGCGATGTGCGAGTAACAATCAAGCGGTTGACTGTTGCTCGGGTAGACGCGGAAAACAATCTGTTGATGATTCGCGGAGCCGTGCCGGGCGCAAACGGCACCGTCGTCGTAATTAAGAAATCGGCAAGGCAAGGAAAGAAGAGTTAGACCGCAGGTGCTCCTGCTGAAGGAGGTTTCTTATGCCCACAGCAAAAGTTCTGGACCTGACCAGCAAAGAAGTCGGCGAAATCGAATTGCCCGAAGTAGTGTTCGAGGTGCCCGTTAACGAACCGTTGATTCATGAAGCTGTGCGGAGTTTCCTTGCCAACCGCCGCGCCGGCACTTCGGCAACGAAGACTCGTGGCGATGTTTCTGGAGCAGGGCGCAAGCTTTGGAAGCAGAAAGGTACCGGCCGCGCGCGCATCGCGAGTTTGCGTTCGCCGCTCTGGAAAGGCGGCGGCAACGTGCACGGGCCGCAGCCGCGCGATTGGTCATACAACCTGCCGAAGAAGATGCGGAAGCGCGCGATGTGCGCGGCGATTTCGGAGCGGTTGCGTGAAGGCAACTTGGTGATCGTCAACGATTGGAAGTTGGACGCGCCTAAGACGCGCGACTTTATCAACATGTTGGGCACTTTGAAGCTTAACGGCAAGACGCTGATCGTCGATTCGCTGAAGAACACAAACCTGATGCTTGCGTCGCGCAATGTGCAGACGACCAAAGTGGTGAACAGCTACGGCGTGAACATCTACGACCTGGTGAATCATCAGAAGCTCGTCTTGACGCCGAAGACGGTCGAAGAGTTGACCGACATTTTGAAACCGCGCGCCAAGGATGACGAGGAGGGTTTTCGTCCGCGAGAAGATGGCGAGACTCGGCCGCCGCGACGCATGCCGGGAAATAGAGGAGCAGCAGCCTAAGAATGCGAACGGTTTGGGACATCATCAAATCGCCAGTCATCACCGAGAAGGCGCTGATGGCGAAAGAAGAGACGCAGGATCGGCGACAGCTTTTGACGTTTCGCGTCGATCGCCGCGCGACTAAGCCGGAGATCAAGAACGCAGTCGAGACGATCTTTCAGGTGAAAGTCGACCAGGTGCGCACGGCCCAATACATGGGCAAGATGGCGCGCCGCGGAAGATTCGAAGGCCGCAAGCCTTCGTGGAAGAAAGCGTTTGTGACGCTGAAACACGGCGAGAAGCCGGTTGATTACGGCGAAGCAATTTAAGCATTGCCGATTGCCAATTGCCAATTTTTGATTGGCGTCTGAACGGAGACATCGGCAATCGGAAATCGGCAATTGGAAATGTTGAGATGGGAATCAAGAAACTAACACCGACATCGCCGGCGCGACGCTATCAGACTTACCTGACGCGCGACGAGTTGACTGTGGGCGCGGTGCCTGAG
>DATLVM010000247.1:0-3844 GCA_035577445.1 Pyrinomonadaceae bacterium | reverse complement strand
ATCAGCCTGCCCGTTAACTCTCTGTCGCCGCTTCGCGGCTCTGAAATAACCAACGACCACCACCCAAGGCTCGCAGAGCCTCGCCTTGGGCTTAGCTCCTACCGCTGCTCCGCAGCTCCCGCTTGCACCGGAAAGGGCTAGGTACTTGATGAGTCAAGTATGTCAATACCGTTGAATTGCTCGATCAACTTAAGCACTCATTGTGAGCTGCGTGAGTGTGAGAACGGCGAGCAGAGCGGCAAGCGGAGGGGCGAAAACTCCCGCCTTTGCGATTGTAGCGAACGCCGACCGCAGAGCGCCAGAGTTTATTTTTCAGCCGGAAAACGCTGGGGTTTTGGACCGGACGAGCCAGGAACGGCACCTATCGGGGTGTCCTTGCGGCGCGGCGCCGTTCCCAACCGTCGGGGTTTGAGCGCCGGCGCTACTGCTTCATTTCGGCCAGCAGTTTCTTGTTCAAATCAGGCGCAAGTGACTCAAGCGTGCGGCTCTGCGCCATGGCTGACTCACGGTCACCCGTCTCAAGATAAGCGAGCGCGAGGTTGTAATAGGCCTCGGGTTGGTCAGGCTGGACGCGCGCCGCCTGGCGGTAAGAAGCGATCGCTTCATCGAAACGACCGCCGAAGAAGTACGCGTCACCGAGTTTGTTGTAGGCCTCGGCGGAATCAGGACGAAGTTGCAGCGCGCGCTTGTAAGCGCGAATCGCTTCCTCATTTCTTCCCTGCTTCACCTTGCAGTAACCGATCTGAATCCACGTCTCAGGCCGGCGCGGGTTGCGATTGGCTGCGGTCTCAAAATAATTCAAGGCGCTGTCATAGTTACCGAGCCACAGCGAATCAATCCCGCCGCGGTACCAAAGCTCGGCCAGCACCTCAGGTTGGGTTGTCGATTTACTACGGACGGCGATTTGATCAAAGGGAATGACTTCACCACGCGGCAGCGAATTAATTCGCGCCACGCCCAACGCGAGGTTGATGTTCTGGCCGTTGGTGACTTTCACAGTCACGATGCCGATTACTTCGCCACGCATGTTGAAGAGCGGGCTGCCACTGTTGCCGTGAGAGACAGGTGCAGTCACCTGAATGATCCGACCCAGGTCCGGCACTTCACGAATCGCTGAGACGATCCCATCACTGACTGAACCTTCGAGCCGCAGAGGATTTCCGATCACAAACACTTGCTCGCCTTCGTCGGGCAAACTCGTGGTCAGGGTCAGCGGCTTCGAACGATCCGCGGGCAAATCGACTTTCAAGAGCGCCAGATCGGCTTCGTCATCGACAGTGAGCGCACCTACAACCGGATACGTCCGGCCTTTGCCTTCGAGTGTGTGGATCTCGACGCGACGCGCGCCTTTGATGACGTGCATATTCGTCACGACCTCGCCGGGTCGAACGAAGAACCCGGTGCCGCTGATGAGCGGCTCGTCCTTCGCGTCATACGTTAGGACCGATACAACTGAAGGCTTTACGCGACGCACAAGCTCGGGCAGGTTCTCTGGGCGAGCGAGGTTGGCCGTAACCCGACCGTCAGGGAGGGCTTCGGTCGGTGCTTGCGCACGCGCAACCTGAACCACAGAGAGAACGACCAGGACCAGAACTAAACGAGGGAAAACGCTTTTCAAGGCGACCTCCTACTGCGAATACGATTGAAACCGAGCAGTCCCGCAAATTCGGGGTTGCGTTTCTCCAATGCCGGGTTTTGTCTGGGTGACGTCCGCGGGCGACGATTGCGGCCGGGGGAACTTCAGCGAAGCCAAGGGCACCAGCCGCAGGCATCTTAGCGCATGAAATGCCATTTGGAAAGAAAAAGTTCACAGTTTCGAAACAAAGCCGGGCGCAGAGACTCCACGCCTGTGATTAACGAAAGCCCAAAACAAACAAAGCGAAAGAGAAAGTTGCCTAAATAAATAGCACAACTCCTGCGACAGTTAGACCTAGGAGGGCAATCCAAAGAAGCCCGCTGTATAAATGAATGCAAGCAGAGGCTAATAATTTGCCGGTGGTCTTCGTCCCGTAGGGACGAGATGTTTATAGAACTAGATGCCACACTTTTCTAGAAGCTCCGTAGGAGCGAAATAATATGGCGCTCCTACGGAGCTTTGTAATTTCTTAATAAGATGACCGCGAACTATAAACATTCGGCTCCTAACGGAGCCATCATGGACTGGCGATGAACATGACACACGGCAAACAAAAAGCCGGCGGAACTTTCGCTCCACCGGCTCGAATCAAACAGAATCAAGTTTAGTCTCTATTACTCCTCTTCAACGGGCTCCGGCTCGGCAATTTCTTCCTCGACATCGACGTCACCGACCGTTGCCATCACGGTATGCTGAACGGGTTGAGGGATTTCAGCGCCGCCGAGAATCTCGGGAAACTCATCCATCGCCTCGCGCTCCGCTTCACCGATGGTCTCGTCGCGATCGATATCGACGTTGCGGTAGTACTCCATGCCGGTGCCCGCCGGAATCAGGCGGCCCATGATCACGTTCTCTTTCAAGCCGCGCAGGTAATCCACGCGACCGGAGATGGCCGCTTCCGTCAGCACGCGCGTCGTTTCCTGGAACGATGCGGCGGAGATGAACGAATCAGTCGAGAGCGAAGCCTTGGTGATTCCGAGCAACAAAGGCTCAGCCTGAGAGACTTCGCCTTTCTCGCTCTGCACGCGCTCGTTTTCGTCCGAAAAGCGGAAGCGATCGACCTGCTCCTCGAGCAGAAACTCTGTGTCGCCGACTTCCTTGATCTTCACCCAGCGCAGCATCTGACGAACAATCACTTCGATGTGCTTGTCGTTGATGTTTACGCCCTGCAGACGATAGACCTCCTGGATTTCGTTGGTCAGGTATTCCTGCAACCGGTTCATACCCAACACGCGCAGAATGTCGTGCGGGTTCAACGGGCCGTCCTGCAAAGCCTCACCGGCGCGGACTCGATCACCTTCCTGCACGTTGATGTGCGTTCCGCGAGGAATGTCGTACTCGCGCTCTTCCCCGTCATCGCCGGTGATGATTAGTTTACGCTTGCCCTTGGAGATAGGTCCGAGCTTGACGGTGCCGTCGATTTCCGACATGACCGCAGCTTCCGCCGGCCGACGAGCTTCAAACAACTCGACGACGCGCGGCAAACCGCCGGTGATGTCCTTAGTCTTGGTGGTTTCGCGCGGAATCTTCGCAATGACGTCGCCCGGCTCGACCTGCTCGCCGTCGTTCACCATAAGGTTCGCGCGCACAGGCATCTGGTAAGTCTTCAAAACCTTGTTACTGGCGTTGCGGATTTCCAGACGCGGCTGTTTCTTTTCGTCGGGTGAATCCTTGACCACCATGTGCGAGAGGCCGGTGACCTGGTCGGTCTCTTCTTCATAGGTCACGCCTTCTTTGAGGTCCTGGAACTTCACCGTGCCGCCGACCTCGGTCAGAATCGCGAAAGTGAACGGATCCCACGTCGCGAGCAGTTGATCCTGCGCTACAAGATCGCCGTCTTCGACCAGGATGTGTGCGCCGTAAACGATCTGATAGCGAGCCACTTCGCGGCCCCGCTCGTCGATGATCGTCAAAGCTCCCTGCCGATTCATCGCCACGCGCTCACCCTTGCGGCTCTTAACAGTTTGCAGTTCGATGTACTTGATCCGGCCTTCGACACGAGCTTCATGCTTCGAAGATTCTTCGAGGCGCGCCGTGCCGCCGATGTGGAAAGTACGCATGGTGAGCTGAGTGCCGGGTTCGCCAATCGACTGAGCCGCGATCACGCCCACTGCTTCACCGATGTCGACCGGCCGCCCCGTCGCCAGATTGCGGCCGTAACATTTGATACAGCAGCCGCGGCGCGATTCACATGTCAGCACCGAACGA
>DATLVM010000246.1:0-7042 GCA_035577445.1 Pyrinomonadaceae bacterium | reverse complement strand
ACGAGACCGGAATAGTAAGGCTCGTGGTCGCCGCCACGATAATAGTCGTATTGACGATCCGATTCTGTTTGGCGCCGATTAATTCTTCACCATCGAGAATAATCACGTCTTCGCGGGATTTGTTCGAAACCTCGAGGTCGGGCACGCTGCCGCTTTCCGAGACTTCGGTAATTACGATGAAACCTTGTTTCAACGCTTCCTCGAGATCGACAAAAGGGAGATTCCGATCTTCGTCGACCATGATGGGCATGATTTTCAGCCGGTTGAAACCTACCGGTTCACCCGTGTGCAAACCGGCCATAAATTCTTCGATGATTTTCATTTTCGTTCCTCCGTTCAGTTGAAATTGTTGTTGGTGGTCGGAGTTGGAATCGAACCAACCTTTCGGGTTTTTCAGACCCGCGCTAATCCGTCTCAGCTATCCGACCGAAGATGATTCGCCACAGATGAACACGGATTAGACAGATAAGAAACTGCATCCCTATTACAAGTCGGATCACCTCCTTTCCATCTGTGTAAATCCGTGTCTATCTGTGGTTGCTAAAAGCGACGGGTCCGTTCGCGATGCACTTTGTCCATGACTTCACGATCATCGTGCACATCCATGAACAGGTACTTGCGCCATTCGGTTCGCGCTTCTGCGTAGTGACAAAGCACGACGCGTTCGAGCTTCACGCGCAGCGCTGTCTGCGAAGTCAGCAACGGCATCCGTGCTTCTTCCGGAGTGCGATTGCTCTTCCGGTTGTTGCACTTGATACAGGCCGTCACGATGTTCACCGGCGAGTTATCTCCACCACGCGAACGCGGCAGGATGTGATCGAGCGTTAGCTCAACCACGCCTTTCTTTTCGCCGCAGTACTGGCAACGGAACTTGTCGCGCATGTAAATCCGCAAGCGCTTCATTCCCGATTGCTCGCGGCGGCGGCGAACATTGATGTAAGTGCGCCGGCGAATTACCGACGGTACCGGGAATTCATCATGCGCCGATCGGAGGACTCGATCTCCATCGAACTCTTCGACGAAGACCGTGTTCTTGAAGGTCATGATGATGGCGCGCGCGACACTGACGGTGCCGAGCGGCTCGTAAGTTTGGTTGAGCAGCAGAACTCTGCCGTTGAGTGCCATGGCTCGGCACCTCCTTTCTGAAAATTGCCGATTGCCGATTGGTCGGTTGTTATGATGTTGCTGGTTAAGGTAGACGCCAATTGGCAATCGGAAATCGACAATCGGCAATGTTTGGAGCGCGCGGTGAGACTCGAACTCACGAATACCGGATTTGCAATCCGGCGCCTTAGCCGCTTGGCGACGCGCGCTTAATGTCCGAAGGTGGCACAGACTTTAGTCTGTGAACTGAAGTTGATGCTTCGATCGGTAAGAGGAATCACAGACTAAAGTCTGTGCCACTTTGAATTTGGAACGGAAGGAGAGATTCGAACTCTCGAATCGAGTTTGGAAGACTCGCATGTTTCCAGCTACACCACTTCCGCGTTGTTGGAGTGTTTGGAGTCCGCCTTCAGGCGGAGTTTGTTAAGGGATAAGCCGACTAAAGGCGGAACTCCAACTTGGTTGTGGGGTGAGTAAGAAAAATCGCAAACTAACAGTTTGCGTTACACGTTACATTGGAACTCCTGGCAGGACTTGAACCCGCAACCTCGACGTTCGACGCGTCGCGCTCTTTCGATTGAGCTACAGGAGCGAGACATTGTCGATTGTTGATTGGCAATTGCCGATTGATTCTGTGTGAGAAGTGCCAATCGGCAATCGCAAATTGGCAATCGGCAATGACATTGGTCGGGGAGGACAGAATTGAACTGTCACCTCGAGTGCCCAAGACTCGGATGCTGGCGTTACACCACACCCCGAAAACTGGAGTCAGTACCGGGAGCGGTAGCGACCGGGTTGAAACTCTGGCAATAACTATGACTTCATGACGTGACCCGGTCGCTACCGCTCCCGGTACTGACTCAGCCCTTCACGCAGACCACTTGCTTGATCTCAGCAACGATTTCGACCAGGTCTTCCTGGTTCTTCATCACCGCCTCGATCGATTTGTAGGCGCCGGGAATTTCATCCAGTACGCCCACGTCTTTACGACATTCAACGCCCGAGGTCTGACGAGCGAGGTCGTCTTTCGTGAAAGCTCGCTTCGCAGCCCCGCGTGACATCTTGCGGCCAGCGCCGTGAGAGCAGGAGTTGAAACTCTCAGCCAAGCCGCGTCCTTTGACGATGAACGATTTCGCGCCCATCGATCCGGGAATGATGCCGTATACGTCTTTGTCAGCGTTGATTGCGCCCTTGCGCGTGACGAAAACTTTTTCGCCATAGTGCTCTTCGAGCGCAACGTAGTTGTGATGGCAGTTGACCTGCAGTTCAGGTCTGAAGGCTTCGCGATGATTGAACATCTTGTTGAAGACCTTCAACAGCCGCGTCATCATGATCTCGCGGTTCTTCATCGCGTAGGTTTGCGCCCACTTCAGGTCTTTCCAGTATGCCGCAAATTCCGGCGTGCCCTGGATGAAGTAAGCGAGATCGGGAGCGGGAAGTTCCGAAAGTCTCCACAGCGACTTAGCGGTCGAGATGTGACGTTCGGCCAACTCCTTTCCGATGTTGCGCGAGCCCGAGTGCAGCATCAACCACACGAAGTTTTCTGTATCCAGACAGACCTCAATGAAGTGGTTGCCGCCACCCAGCGTGCCCAATTGCGTCATTGCTTTCGCTTTGCGGTCGTGCACTCCTTCATGAAGATCGCTGAAGTCTTTCCAGCCGTCCCAGTACGAAGATTCATCAACTGATTCCTTGTACGCGTTAAAGCCGACAGGGATTTGTTCTTCTATAGCCAGGCGCAAGTCTTTCAACTTGCCGTCGAGAATGCCACTCTTGAATGGCGTCTTCACGGCCATCATGCCGCAGCCGATGTCGACGCCGACGGTCGCGGGAATCACTGCTTCCTTGGTTGCGATTACGGAGCCGACCATGCTGCCTTTGCCCAAGTGTGCGTCAGGCATCAGTGCGACGTGCTTGAAGAGACATGGCAAGCGCGAAACATTGCGGAGCATCGATTGCTCTTCGATGCTGAAATCGTGGTTGGCCCACGACAGTATCTCACTGTGAGCGCCACCTATTGGCAGCTTCTTGTAAGGCATTTCGTTTTCTCCTTTCTAAAGAATATCGTGTCAGAAGCCCGCGCGTCAGCAAGGGCTGCGTCTTTCAATTGGGCCCTCCCTGACGGTCGGGCTTCTGACACGGTTTTGTAGCGATTGAATTAGTGCGCCAGGTGAGACTCGAACTCCGGCGTCCCCTGCTTAAGAGGTAGGTGCCTTGATCCGATTTGGCTACCGACGCATGCGTATCAGAAGCCCGCGCGTCAGCAAGGGCTCCATTACAAATCGAGCCCTCCCTGACGGTCGGGCTACTGACACAAGTTTGGCGGAACTGAACGGACTCGAACCGTCATCGACCTGATCGACAATCAGGTGCCTCACCTCTCGGCCACAGTTCCGAACATTGATGATTGCCAAGTGCCAATTGGCGATTGTGCTTTGGTCTTAGGCCTTTGGACTTCGGTCTATGTTGCTTAGCGTCAATTGGCAATCGACCAATCAACAATTGGCAATGACCTGGGGTGACCTGCGGAGTCGAACCGTCATCTCTGCATTCACAGTGCAGCGTGTTAACCAATTACACCAAGGCCACAGCAAATTTGTTGGTGGCGTCGGAGAGACTCGAACTCTCTAACGTTAGTTTGAAAAACTAACTGCTCGACTCTTTGCATTCGACGCCCCGGAAATGTTGGTGCGCGTGGAGAGATTCGAACTCATCACAAAGCTGGTCTTAAGTCAGCCGCCTCTTCCAATTGGGCTACACGCGCAAAATTGTTCTAACTGGTTCTCGCGAGAGGATTCGAACCTCCAAGACGGAAGGTTTGAGCTTCCGATGTCTGCCGGATTGCATCACGCGAGCAAATGCATTGCCGATTTTCGATTGCCAATTTGATTCCTCTTACCAGGCGTTCCTGAAAACAGATCAATAGGAAATCGGAAATTGGCAATTGACAATGTTGAATGGTACCGGCGGAGGGATTCGAACCCACACTGTCTAGTTTCTAAGACTAGCGCCTCCTCCCGTTTGGGCTACGCCGGCGTGACATTTCCGATTTTTGATTGCCAATTGCCGATTGGCTGCGGCCAAACCAATCGCAAATCAACAATCGGAATTCGGCAATGCTTTGGTGGACCTGGCACGATTTGAACGTGCGACCTCGACCTTCGCAGAGTCGCGCTCTGATTCCGCTGAGCTACAGGTCCGGGGAATTGTTAATTGCCAAATGCCAATTGCTTTCCAGCGACTTTCACTCCGGCCAATCGGCCATCGAAAATTGGCAATGATTTGGCGGAGATGGAGCGATTCGAACGCTCACAGGATTTCTCCCGGCACCTTAGCGGGGTGCTGCCCTGCCAGTTGGGCGACATCTCCGAAATGGCGGAAGGCTAGGGAGTCGAACCCTACACGGACTAAGCCGCCACAGTTTTCAAGACTGCTTGACTCACTCTACTGTCGGGCCTTCCATAAAGATTTGGCTGGGCCATAAAGATTGGCTGGGACGCCCGGATTTGAACCGAGAATCTCGGGTTTGGAATCCGATGGTTTGCCGTTAGCCTACGCCCCAAAGAATCTTGGTGCATGTGGTAGGACTCGCACCCACGAAGGACAATCAAGTCCGCCTGATTTACAGTCAGGTGCCTTTGCTGCTCAGCCACACATGCACGATCGATTTGAGATCTCAGATCTCAAATTTGAGATTTCAGAATTCAGATCGCTTCGTGCTAAAAAATAGATGAAGGCAGAGAGAACAATGCCGCGAACACACTTCGAGGCACACTTCTCCTGAGGATGGCGATCTCGCGGACTCTCGCAAAGGACCGAGATCGTCATCCGTTGAAGGCTCCCTGCCTTCATCTCTCGCAAATTAGTGGCACAGACTTCAGTCTGTGTTTCAAGCCTGTAAGTATTACTACTCAAGCGGCAATCACAGACTAAAGTCTGTGCCACTTCGCAAAATAGGTACTTCGATTGTCAAAAAACTAGAAGAGCGGGCTTTAAGCCTCCCAGGGAAGCTGCCCGCTCCTTCAATTCTCCGCGAATTTTGCTTTGAGATTTGGGAGCGGGAGTCCGCTCCCGCTGATTAATGCCTGATTCGACGGCTATCTATGGACGTTTCTTGTCCGAGTCTGCCGCCAAAAATATTGGTCCGCAATGAGACCGACGCCGAGCTCAGACCTAACGCACAGACGACCGAGTACATGGCGGCGCACGGCTGCCATTTGTCGACCGGTCGTTTGTATGTTCTGCTCGTCATCATTGAAGTTACTTCCTCGCAGTGCGCAATCACGTGATCGCGCGAACTGTCTTGTATAAAGTATCAATAGCGATCGTGTCAAGATCTTTCTACGAAAAACGATCGCCGACACTTCGATACTCTTCGGCTAGTCGTGAGTTGCCTGACATTCAACAGCGGGAGATCGCATAGGCTGATGCTCGAAAAGTTTGGACTGAAAAGAATCCAAGAGAGTCATCCGCATGGAGCATGCGCCAGCTCACCCAAATCATCTGAGTTCCAATCGGAACGCATGAGAAAACGCGGGACGAACTTTCATTCGCCCCGCGCCCCCAGCGAGTGCCGACAAGAGCTACCAAGTGTCGGCACCTCAATGGCCCCTTTGCCAGGGATTACCAATCGAACCGCTGACGGTATTCAGTTGAATTCAGAAATGCCTTCACCATTTCTGCTTCAATGAAGTTGCCGTTGTGTTCGTTAAGCTTGCTCAGCCAGAACTTGAACCCGCTTAGGTCATGATCAGCACCTTCATCAGGATTGCGATGCAGGTAGCCGAAGTATTGCATCAAAACGAACGCTGGATTCTGTTCCTGGCGAGAGAAGTCTGCGTTCTCGGCAACCTTACGCAGGACTGAGCCTCTGGTCTCAGTGCCTGTATCAAGTCCGTGAATCAGATTCTCACGCTCGGTTGAATCAGGCGTGACGCCGGCATTCGAGAACAACAGATTGACGAAATCGCGGTTCGACTTATCGTCAAAGCGTTGGCGGAAGTCCTGACGCTGTGCGAAGCGTTCCGCTTCCTGCCGTTTGTTGTCTTCGAGTTTCTGCTGCCAGCCCGGCGCATTGACGATCACGCCTTGGGCGACTGACTGCATTTCAACGAGGAAGTCATTGCGGCGCGGCATCGTGCCGAACGATTCCTTGTTGAAGCGATACAGCAGGTAGCCGGTGTCGCGGAATTCGATCGACAGGAAAAACGCTCCTGACGTGTTGATGCGCGTGCGTTCGCGACAGGCCGCGTCAGCGCCGCAGCTCTTAATACCACCCTCCCAGAAATCAAGACCTTTGTCGTCACCTTCGCGGTCGAGAAAATCGTTGTATTGCTGCTCGACAAACATCTCGTCGTCGTCGATGTCGTTGCCTTCGACGTCCTTACGCACCGTGTTGAAGACGCCGCTGAGAATCGTCGCGTTCTGCAGATTTGAGATTACAACAGTCGATGACGTGGTGACGTTTGGCACAGTGTTGCCCTTCTGCATGTCGAGTTCGAGTTCGCCTTCGAGGCCGTTGCCGATAACGATTTCGCCAACCTTCACGTTGTCGATGAGCACGTTGAGCACCGTTCCCGGAGCTACATTGACCTTTTCGATCTCGACGTTCAGTTTGCGACGTCCGTCCGGCCGTGACAGGAATTTGGCTTTGCCTTTGGGCGTCAAGCCATTAATTGCGCCACCCGCCAAACGTGCCTCAAGTCGAACCGCCGCATTCGGATTCACGGTTGGACTTGGCGTCGGAGTCGGGCTCCCCGTGGGCGCCGGAGTTGGTGTCGGGCTGGGCGCGGCGGTCGTGAACGTTCCCGAAAGGATCGTGTTGCCGGCAGCGTCCGTCACCCTAACCTGAGTTCCGGCATTGATCGTCGGTACAGTTTGTCCGTGTTCACTTTCGAGGTCGAACTCACCTCGATGCAGCATTAGCGTAAGCGTGCCC